>CBDUXC010000336.1:0-2945 GCA_965371065.1 uncultured bacterium | reverse complement strand
CGATTACCCGGGCAACCGGCTGGGGTTGATACCGAACTCGTTCTTCGACGACCCGTTCCCGTACAACCGGGCCGGGTTCACCCTTACCAGAACGGAAACCGGGTACGTAGTGAAAGGCGTAGTAAAGAAATCTCCCGCCGCGAAGGCCGGCCTGGAGGAGGGGGACGTTATAACCGCCGTCGACGGCGCCCCGACCGAAGAGATAAGCTTCCGCCGGTTCTCCGAGATAGTCGCCCAACCGGCCGGAACGGATATCGAAATCGCGTTCGAACGCGGCGGCGAAACCTTTATCGAAACCCTGACGTTAAAAGAGCTGCTTTAGCCGAAAGGTAACTCTATGAAACGGGACTGCAACTTCGAACTGAACCTGACGCGATGCAACTGTACTTACGAACCCTGCTCGAGAAAGGGAATATGCTGCGAGTGCATAAGCTACCATAAATCGTTGGGGCAACTTCCCGCGTGTCTCTTTCCGGACGACGTGGAGAAGACGTACGACCGCTCGATTCGCAGGTTCGTCGAAATCCACTCGAAATAAAAGCCCGGCCCTATGCTCCGCATTATACCCTTCCTGTGGTCTGTAACAATTAAATCGCTGCTAACCTTAGCGGCGAACCGTATTATTTTCAGGCGACAGGTCGCGGCCGCCGAACCGCCCTTCAATGAGTGGCTGAAAGAAAAACGCGGCAAGGAACCCGAGAAAGTCTGCGCGGAAATCACCGAGCGCGTTACTTATCTAATCGACCCCTGGCACGGCGTCGTGGACTACGTTACGGCGCCGGCCCTCACGTGGGCCCGGCGCTACGGGGATTGCGACGACTTCACGTACCTGGTCGCCGAAGCTCTATCTTCGCTGGGTTATCCGGCGTGGATTGTAACTTATATAACCTGGAACCTGTACGACAGCCACACTGTTTGCGTACTGCGGGTAAACTGTAAGTATCTGGTTTTCGACCAGGGGCTCCGCGGCGGCGAGTTCGAGACCGTGGGTGACGCGGCCGATTATATCAAGGGTTTATTACCGCCGGTAATGACACGCTTCGTTCGGCGCTATCGGGGCCGCTTCGATCTGCCGGGGCGGCTCGTCGGCGGTAGGACGGAACGATGAGAGCGATAACGTACGACGGTACGCTGAAGTACGTAGACGATTACCCGGACCCGGCGCCGGACCACGATAACGCGCTGATCCGCGTAAAGTACGCCGGCGTCTGCGACACCGACGTACAAATAGCGCAGGGGTACATGGACTTCGCCGGCGTCCTCGGCCACGAGTTCGTCGGAACCGTCGTCGGGCCGCTGGGGACGGAGTTCCTCGGCCAACGCGTCGTCGGCGAAATAAACTGCCCCTGCGGCGACTGTGAACTCTGCCGCCGGGGTCTCGGGAAGCACTGCCGCTCGCGTACGGTCCTGGGCATCGCCGGGCGCGACGGCTGCTTCGCCGATTACGTTGACCTGCCGGAAACGAACCTCCACGCCGTTCCTGACGCGATATGCGACGAAGCAGCGGTCTTTACTGAACCGCTGTCGGCCGCGTTGAACGTACTCCAGGAAACCCACGTACGTTCCGAAGACCGAGTAGCAATCGTAGGCGACGGGAAGCTGGGGATACTCACGGCCCAGGCGCTGGCGCTGACCGGCGCGGACGTAACCGTCGTCGGGCGGCATCCGGAACGCGCTACGTTAATCGACGCGGTCGGCAGCCCGATTCCAATAGTAACCGAAGTAGAAGCCGGTACCGACTACGACGTGGCCGTGGACGCGTCCGGTTCGGTGGACGGTTTGACGACGGCGCTGTCCCTCGTACGGCCCGGCGGGACCGTCGTGATGAAAACGACCGTCGCCGGCGAACACGCGCTGGACCTGGCGCCTCTCGTAATCGACGAGATAAAGCTCGTAGGAAATAGATGCGGGCCGTTCGGGCCGGCCCTTCGATTACTGGAGTCCGGGTTTATTAATCCCGAACCGTTAATTGAGAAAAGAATAAAACCCGAAGAAGCCGTCGCAATGGTCGAAGACGGCGTTCCCGGGTTGAAGTACGTGGTGGATTTTAGCTAGTACGTAATAACGGTTACAAACATACGGATTAATTGCCTCTCTCAAGTTCTTCCACCCGCCGCTCAAGCTCCCTTATCCTCCGCCCCTGATACAACCCGGCGATAAAGTTGACGAGGTATAACAAAGTCAAGCCGGATAACCAAATCGCGACCCAGGCCATAGTCCCTCCTTGATAGTCTCTCAGTCGTACATAGTCCAGACAAACCCGACGTACGTACGCATCCCGGCCGGCAAGTGGTACTCGGGCCGCGCCCAATAGTCGGCCGACCGGTTTATGTTCTCTATATCCACGAACACCTCTATCGACACTACCGTAACCGAGAAGTGGGCGCCCACGAGCCAATAGGCCGGCAATTCGCCCAGGTAAGTCTTTTCGTCGTACTTTACCTTGAACGAACCGTAGTTCTTGTATCCGTACGCCCGGCGCCGCCCGACGTAGTTCGCCGTAACCTCGGCCCAGACGGTCATGTCGCCACGGAACAGGCGCTGGCGGTAACCGAACCGTCCAAAGGCCGTATCTACCGGTTTATACGACACGGGCTTCCCGCCGTCGTACTCGACGTTAGCCCGGCCGTACGACGTGCCCCAGTAGAAAACCTTAAGCGGCAAGCGCCCTTCGGCCCACACTTCGCCGCCCGACCTATTCAACTTGTTGACGCGCATTTCTTCGTCGGGCAGCCACGCTTGTTCGGTTACGTCCCGGAAAACCGACCCGCCGGCCGTCAGGTGCCCCTTCGCGAAAAACTTTACGCCGCCTTCAACGCTCCTGTTCTTCTCCACGGCGCCGTCGTCGGCGCCCTTGCCCACAAAGCCCAGCGGCGGGAAGCGTACGCCGGCCGAGTAACCGCCGTAAACGGTCAACCATCCGTACGGGAAAAACGAGCAACGGG
>CBDUXC010000335.1:0-2950 GCA_965371065.1 uncultured bacterium | reverse complement strand
GTTTTCCAACGTCGAAATGATGTCAAAAGAACGTAAACTTTTCGGTTCGGCGGACGAAATCTCCGTTTACACGCCTGCGATGTATATAAAGGATTTCGAGTTCACGGGTTCGACAGAACATTAAAACAGCTGAAACGATAACAGGGTCTACCAAACGTCAAAACGACTGAAACGATTAATAAAACCACAATACCTTAACCAATATAAAGGAATAAGGAATACACGTACGAGAAACTCGCTTTGACGGCACGAGATAAAAGTTTTCACGACGAAAACCCTCGCTACGGCAGGGTTTTTGCATATAATACGTGTTAAATTCTACAATATGGTTCCCACTACTCGAAAAAAAAAGCGTTTTTTTGCGATTACAGCAATTTTCTATTGACTTTTTACCAGCGATAGTTAATAATGGTCTAAAACTGACAGGGGGTTGGCGGGCTTTCGTACTTGAACGCCAACCAGGACAGTCCGACCCCCATTGCGTTGTAAGCCAATCGGTTTCGCGTAAAGTTCAGTAAAACTAAAACCAACTTAACCAGAAGGAGCCAAGAATGAAAAAAGCACGAGTGGGAAGAACGAAATCTGTTACGGTAAGGCTGGATATAGAGATTAACGACCGCTTGGACGACTACTGCGCCGATACGAGGTTTTCCAAATCCTTACTAGTAAACAGCGCCCTGAACTACTTCGTCGGCTTACCTGACGAACGCAAATTCGAGGTCATCAAGGACTACGTAATCCTCTCCAAGAAAGGAAAACCCAAACTTCCCGCCGAATAACGGGAAGCCGTTAAAACGATACAGGACACAGCATAAAGGGGCCGACAACTCGACGTTGTCGGCCTTTTTTATGCGCTTTATACCGCGCCGCGCGGCGGTCGCGCTCTCCAACGGAACACGTCTACCCAACAAATAGATAGATATTACTTGACATTACGAAACCCTTATGATATTAAGGACGCGCGGGGTGGAGCAGTTAGGTAGCTCGTTGGGCTCATAACCCAAAGGTCGGCGGTTCAAATCCGTCCCCCGCAAAGTAAAAAAGGCCCTTTTCGGGGCTTTTTTTCATTAGAGTTCCTGGTATAGGCGGATAGTCGCCGACGCCGACGGAGTAATATATTGCCAGGCTGACGCCGATGTGATATAAATACGCTGCTTTAGCCCACTATGAAGCGCGTTACATGCTGTTCATAATAACGAATTTCTTTCTAGCGACATTATCCGCGTTGGCGTTCTACTTGACGGGACGTGCGATATCGATCGCTGCCCGACTGCGGGTCGCCGGCGTAGCCGAGCGATTGGCTATATACCCGGCCGTCGGGATATCAGCGTACGCCCTCGCGTTTACCGCCCTCGGTTTCGCGGGGCTGTATCAACGCCCAGTCGCCTACGCGGCCCTGGCACTCGGCTTCGCGAACGTATTCGTCCGCCCTAGAGCTCTATTAGAAGAACTCCAGGTAACCTTAAACCGTTTTCGCTCTGCCGCGACAGTCTTTCAACATCCTGTACGTCCGATACTAATATGGGCGGTCCTCTTACTTTCCTTAGTTTTACTGGTTGTAGCCTTACTACCCCAGTTATGGCTCGACGTCCTTATATACCGTCTGACGCTCCCCCTGAAATATATCACCGACGGCGGGCTTTATTACGTACCGGATATTAGGGCTTCTTCTTTCCCGCAGTACCACGAACAGCTCAACCTTTTTAATATGCTACTTTTTTCGACACGGCTCCCGGCCTTCTTCGTAGTATTAACCTGGAACGTAATATTAGTTACGATATACGCGGGCGCGCGCCGTATCTACGGTAAAAAAGCCGGGTATTACGCCGGTATTACGTTCCTGACGGTCCCTTTCGTTTTCGCGATATTACCTTACGGCGTCAACGACCATCTCTGGGCGATGTACTTCGCCGTTTCAATGTATCTCCTTCTACGATGGCATGAGAGTAATTCCTCGCGCGACTTAGTTTTCTCCGGGTTCTTCGCCGGTTTCGCGTTAGGGATAAAAATATTAAACCTTTTTATATTTCCTGTTTACCTTTTCGCGCTGCTTGCTTCGGCCGTATGTAAGCGGTTACGCATCGCCCGGTGCTCGGTGGTCTTCATCATATTCGGGACGCTATTTTTCGTTGTTGCTTCGCCCTGGTTCGTCCGGAACTACGTTCATACAAGCGATTTACTCGGGTTCATCGCAGACGATTACAAACAGGTGTCCGCGTGGCGGGGAGAGGATATCCAGAGTAATTACCTACGGCGTGGCACGTGGTTCGCCGGCTTGCCCGTTTTTCGAGGTCCCAGCCCGGACTTCTGGGGACTTATTAAAACGCCGTTTTTAATAATGACCGGTAGAACCACCTGGGGTAGCATGAACGGTATCGGCTTACTTTTATACCCTGGTCTCTTGCTATCCCTGTTCGTTAAACGACGTTTCGGCTTATCGGTCGCCGTTTTCGCAACGTCGGTGTTATTGTTCCTAATCTGGTTATCCTTTATGAAAGCCCTTACGCCAAGGTATCTATACCCCGCGCTAACGGTCGCGGCGGTCGCCAGTGGCGGGGGTTTCGCGTGGGCGTTAAATAAACCCGGGCGGGTGTGGAAGGTTATTTCGCGCGCCGGGTTTCTTATGCTGATCGGCGGAACCCTCTTTTTAGCTAGATATACCTTATATTATCTCCTCCGGGACATCCCGATGTCGTTTCGGCCAGATTTACACTACGAGTACGTCCTGGATAATTTGTACGGCGGCGAGGACCTTCCCCTGGCTATAAGCGAACTCCCGAAAGGATCGAAAGTACTAAGCGTGGACGATAGAGTTTATTATATCGTGGGACGTAGCGTGCCCTTGTACGTCGGTTATCCCTTGAATAGTTACTACTTCGATTACTCATCCGCCGAAAACCCGGAAGACTTGTTAAAAGCCGACGCGATTGAAATCGTCATCGGTCAGGGG
>CBDUXC010000334.1:0-2952 GCA_965371065.1 uncultured bacterium | reverse complement strand
GCCCAATACCTCTTTAGTTTTCGACGGGCTGTACCCGGCGATCGGATGCGCCACCAGTCCAAGTTCCGTCGCCCGGAGCACCAGAAACGCCGTCGCGATCCCGACGTCGAAACGGTAATAGATACGGTCCCGGATGACGCAGTCGTCCTCTTCACGCCCGAGCACGGCGATAATCATCGACGCGTCGTAGCACCACTCGTTGCCCTTCGCGAATACCGGCCGCATCTCCTCAAGCTTAGCCGGGTCATACACGAAAACGAAGCGCCACGGCTGGTTGTTGAAGCAGGAAGGCGCAAGCCGCGCGCTCTCGGCCAGGTCCCGGACCAACTCGTCGGTTATCTCCACCGGGTCCAGGGACCGATACGCCCGGCGCTCTTCGATGGCTTGCTTTACGTCCATTACGTTCTCCCGGAAGGTTAACCCGTTACCTTACCATACCTTACCATATATGAACCCTGGCATCAAACCGGCGGCCTCCCGCCGCGCCGCCCGACCCGGACCCGCTGTATCAATATCCCGCCGACGATGAGCGTTAGCCCAAACACCGACGACGGGTAAATAAACTCCCCTACTACGAAGTGGATTAGCACGAGAGATACGAACGGCGAAAAATATATCAGCCCGGCCACCGACGCGCTCTCTTTAGACAAACTAAGAGCCTTCAGCCAGACGAAGAAGGTTATCCCCATCTCGAACACGCCTACGTACGCGGCCGTACCCAACGCGAAATATGAAGGAACTGCGAACCGGGAAGTAGCCAAAACGAAAGCCGTTATATAAACGGTCCCAAAGCCGAAGTTGGTGAAGAGCTTGACGGCCGCGTCCCGCCGGTCCCGGACGTTGGCTATCCAGAACGACGCCCAGAAGACGGTGCTCAGGAGCGCCAGCCCGGTCCCCAGCGGGTTTGCGAACGTGAGCCCGGTTAAGTCGCCCCGGGTCGCGATTACCAGCACGCCGGCGAAGCTGACGAGAAGCCCGGCCAGCGACGCGAGCCTGAGCTTTTGCCCCAGAAACGGCACCGCCAGAACCGAAAGGACTATCGGCCACGCGTAGTTGAGGGGCTGCGCCTCCTGGGCCGGCAGGAGGTCGTACGCTTTGAAAAGTATCAGGTAATATACGAACGGGTTAATAAGCCCCAGCGCCGCCGACTTCAATACGTCTCGCGCGGTCTGCCTTACGAGAAGGCGCCACTTCTTTTGAACGAGTACGACCAGGAAGAGTATACACGTCGAAACTATCGACGAGACGAAGAGGAGCTGAACGAAGTCCAGTTCCCGGAGCGCCAGCTTAAAGGCCGACGCCACGGTGGACCAGCAGGCGACGGCGCCCGCGGCGTAGAGATAGGCTTTGGTCTGGGTTTTCATAATCGGGTGGTTCGGCGTAAAAATCCGCGTATCCGCATAACGTCCCGCGGACCGCGACCCGCGCTTTTTGGTTGACTATCCCGGCAGCGGATTATACTATCCCATAAACCGTTATCAAACGCAAACACCGACCGGGGAGGCAACGTAGATGAAGTATACGGTTTTAATCGTACTGGCCGCAACTATAGCGGCGACACCGGCGTTCGCTACTACTTATACTATAACGATCCAACCCGACGGCGCCGCCAGCAAGGACGCCGGGATATTTGAAACGAATCCGACCACGAACTACGGCGACTTCGAGTTTTTCTGGACCGGTTACGACGTAGGTTACGCCGATTCGATCGTCAAGTTTAACGGACTCGACGCGTACGCCGGCCTAACCGTAATCTATGCCGAACTTAACCTTTACTGTTTCGACGAATGGGGTACTCTCAACAACGACAACCGGGTGCTCCGCGCAGACAGTGCGTGGAACGAAGGTACGGTAACTTACAACAACGCGCCGGGCTACGACCTAGGTATATGGGCAGGGTTCAACGCCCCGACGGTCGATGACTGGCTCAGCGTGGACGTAACGCCTATGGTTCAGGGCTGGCTCGACGGCAGTTACCCGCACCACGGCTTCTACATAGAGAGCGGCCAAATTAGCAACGGCGGACGGTACTTCTGCAGCGGCGAGTTCACAGAGGAAACCCTGCGTCCGTACATTTATATGGAATACGAATACACGGGCGTCGCGCCGGCGAGCCTGGGCGAGGTAAAGGCGACCTTCCGATAAGTGAGGTCTACAGCTTAAAACGGCGGGGCTTCAGCTCCGCCGTTGTTCTATTGGCCGGTTACCTACTATATTACGGTTCCGAACCCAACCGCGCCTTCCCTATCTCGACTCCCCTGGCCAGCGCGCGAGCTCCCGAGAGTACGCACGACCGGGCCGCGTTGAAATCCTCGCAGCCCGACAGGAAGTACTCCCACCCCGACATATAAAACCGGGAGTAGTTATCGGCGAACGCATCTTCGCCCGTTTCCCTTAGCATTTCTACAACCGCCGTCCTGTTGGCGGCCCAGACCTCCGCCGGCGCCGCGGCGCCCAGGACCGTCAGCGCCCGAGGGGCCGCCGGCGCGACCCGCCACGCAAGAGCTCGCAGAACGTCCCATATATACCTACCCGGCCGGTCCACGAGCTGGGCCGGGAAGTGCCGAAGGAAAGGCTCGTCGGCGACCAGACGACTGCAGTCCAGCTCGACTATCCGCTCGACGTCGCCGTAGTCGGTTTCCGCGTGTTCCGCGCCGTAAAGTACGGTCATCGCTCCCGGCGGCGCCGAAACGAACCCCGGCTCTTTTAGCAGCGAGTTCAACACCATCAATTGCACCCGCGGGAAGTGAACCGGGGCGGCGACCTTCTCTTTGTACCTGCGCTCGACGGCCGCCGCGAACCCGACCGCATCCTCCGACGTGCCGGGGAACAGCTCGGCCCTGTCGTCGTCGAACAGAACGTGCACGTCTACGTCGCTCAGCTCCGGGACGTAGTCGAGCGGCGTATCCCACGGCTTCTGCGCCGACCCCTTGAAGTATATTCCCTTTATTG
>CBDUXC010000333.1:0-2959 GCA_965371065.1 uncultured bacterium | reverse complement strand
TGCATCTCCGTCGCCAACTCTAACTCGATATCCTGGAACTGCCGTTCAAGCTGAAGCGGTTGCCGGAGGGGGAGTAACAATACAGCGTAATAAAAAAGGGGCTTTAGCGGCCCCTTTTTCTCTATTACCGGGAATAACCCCTTATTTAATGAACATCCCGTCCCCGTAACTATAGAACCTATACGCCTTCTCAACTGCCCGCTCATACCAGCCAAGCACCTTGTTCGTCCCGGCGAAGGCGCACACCAACGCTAACAAACTCGACCGGGGTAGGTGGAAGTTGGTCAAGAGGGCGTCCACGACCCGGAACTTGTACCCCGGGTATATGAACAGGTCAGTTTCGTCCCGGAACGGCCCGATGACGCCGTCCTCCGCGGCCGCGTTCTCCAACGCCCGGACCACCGTCGTCCCGACGGCGACGACGCGCCGCCGTTCCAACTTCGCGCCGCTTATCATCCGTGCGGCGGACCGGGATATGTTCACCTCCTCCGGCTCCAGCTCGTGCTCCTCCAACGTCTCGGTCATCACCGGCTTGAACGTCCCGTAGCTCACGTGCAGGGTTATCTCAACAACTTCGACGCCTTTCTTTTTAATTTCATCCAAAACCGGTTCAGTGAAGTGCAATCCCGCCGTCGGCGCAGCCACGGACCCCCGGCGCCGCGCGTAAACCGTCTGGTACCGCTTTTTATCGTACTCGTCCGGCGGCCCGTCGCGATGGATATACGGCGGCAACGGAACCGTCCCTATCGCGTCTATCTCCGCTTTTAAGTCGGTTACGCCGAACAGCTCGACGACGCGTTCGCCGTATTCAAACGCGCCCGTAATTTCGGCCTGTAACTCGGAACCCGGGAACGAGACGCGGGCGCCGACCCCAAGCTTCCTGCCGGGACGGACCAAAGCCCGGTATTTCCCATCGCCCAGGTCCCGCAGGAGCATCACCTCGGCGCGGCCGCCGGTCTCCCTCTCGCCGAGAAGGCGGGCCGGATAGACGAGACTGTCGTTTACTACCAGCACGTCGCCCGGTTTGAGAAATTCCGGGAAGTCCGAAAAGACCCGGTCCTCGGCGGCGCCGGTCTCCTTGTCGCAGACCATCAACCGGGACGCGTCCCGCGCTTCGGCCGGGCGCTGGGCTATCAGATGTCGGGGTAGTTCGTAATCGAAAAGCTCGGTTTTCATACTATACCAACTTGCTTCTAACCTGTTCCGATATGGCGCCGAAATCTCCCAGGTCGGCGTCGAATACGGTCCGAACGTCAAGGGAGAAACCGTCGCCGTCCGCACGGCCGACCACAGGCGGGTCGCATTCTCTGAAGACCGTCGCCAGACGATTCGGGGTAGCGCCGTCTGCGGAGACTTTCACAAGGTACGTTGGGAGCCGCAAGTCCGGCAGAGTTCCGCCGCCGGGCAGGGACTCCCCCGATTCTACGGACACTTCCGCGTCCGGTAGCCCTTTACTCAACACGTCGGCCAGGCGCTCGGCAGCCGGTTTCAATTCGTCTGGCCGGGCGTTGAGCATACGCCAGGACGGTATATCCATCAACGCGTCCCCGCCTTCGGCGTAACGTTCCAGAACCGCCGTCAGAAACGCGTAAGTCTCCTTCCCCACCCGGAAGGCCCGAAGGAACTGGTCGGTGCGCATCTTGCTCACCCATTCGGCGCGGCCGCAGACGACGCCGGCCTGGGGCCCGCCTAACAACTTGTCGCCGCTGAACGTAACCACGTCCACGCCGGCGGCGAGGAGCGCCCGCGCCGACAGCTCCGCTTCCAAGTCCAAGTTCGGGTAAAGGGCCGGGTCCAACAAACCGCTGCCTAAATCGAAGATGACCGGGCGCCCGTAACGTCGAGCGACGGCCGATACCTCGGCGGCGTCCGGTTCCTCGAACTCGCCCCGGAACGCGAAGTTGGACCGGTGCGCCATCAGGACCATCGCCGCGCCGGCGTCCAGCGCCGGTTCGTAATCGGCGGCGGTACATCTATTAACGTGTCCGACAGGCATCAGTCCAACGCCGCCGGCGCGCATAACTTCGGGCAGGCGGAAAGACCCGCCTATCTCGATTAGCTGCTGCCGGGAGACCGCCGCGGCGCCGCCGGCGGCGAACGTCCGCAACGCCAGGACGACGGCGGCCGCGTTGTTGTTGCAAACCAGGGCGTCTTCCGCGCCGGTTATCGCGCGGAGCGGCTCGACGATAAGCTCGTCTCGCTTGCCGCGGGTCCCGTCGCCCAACCGGAACTCGAGATTGGAATAACCGGCGAGTAACTCGTACGCTCGTTTCAACAGCGCTTCGCCGTAAGGCGCGCGCCCCAGCCCCGTGTGCAACACGACGCCGGTTGCGTTTATGACACGCTGGAGCGGATAATACGGCACGGCGCGAGTATAAAAGGCGTAAAGGCTCTTGTCAACACATACGAGCGCTACGCTCCGGTATCCGTTGACAACGCCGGCTATAATGAGTAAATTACACAAGGCCGGTAAAAATAACGCGCAAGTTTTTTCGCTCTTGCGTGTCTAAATAGGTGAAGGGGTAAGATATGAACTGCGTAGACAAGAAGAAGATATCGGCCTATCTGGACGGCGAACTGTCCGAGGACGAACGGCCTCGAATCGAAAATCACCTTGAAGAGTGCGCAACGTGCCGGGCCGAAGCCGACGAGCTTGCGGCCGTATCGGACGCCCTGGACGTTCTCGACGGACTGGAGCCGGACCCGTACTTCGCGGCGCGGGTCAAACGGCTGGCGACAGGACGTAAACAACGCGGTTGGCTCGCGCGTACGGTCGTGCCCATCGCGGCGACGGCCGCCGCGGCGACGTTTCTATTGCTGGGCGGATTCCTCGGCCAGGCGTTACACGCCGCCTGGCTCGTCGTACAATCGGACGCCGATACCGGATTCGCCGAATACGTCGACACGTCGGCGATCGAAGACTATCCGGAAGGCACCCTCGGCGAAGTTCTGGGTGAAT
>CBDUXC010000332.1:0-2970 GCA_965371065.1 uncultured bacterium | reverse complement strand
GAGGCCGAGAACGCCGCCGGAAAAGCGGTCGCCCTCGACCCCGACAGCGGCGAAGCCCGCTCGAACCTGGGGTCCGTTTATATAAGGCGCGGTTTGTACGACGAAGCCTGGGACGAGTTCGAAACGGCCAAAGACCGTACGCCTGACGACCCTAACCCGTACTATGGTCTCGCGGAGGTCGCCAGGTATCGGGGCGAAGAAAAGCTCGCCTGCGATAACTACCTGAAGTACCTGGAGCTGGGCGGCCGAGAGAAAACCAAAAGGCAGCGCGCCATCGACTGGCTCTGGGACCACGGCCGCGGCGCGGAGATTCCCAAGTAAATGGCGGACCGCCGGAAGAAGGGCGCGCCGTACGACGTCGTCGTCGGGCGGCACAGCGTACTGACGGCGCTTGAGGCCGGTACCCGCGCCGTTCGGAGCGTACTTATAGACCGGGACGCCCGGGGCGTCGTTATTGACGATATCCGTGCGACCGCCGAAGCTCTTAACGTTCTCGTGAACGCGGTCTCGAACCGCGATATCGACAAGCTGGCTCGGGGCGTACCTCACCAGGGCGTGGCCGCGTACGCCGACAGGCTCCCGAAGCCCGGTTGGGAAGAGTTGGTGGAAGGGGCCGAAGACGGCCGCCCCGTGGTTATACTCGACCATATCGAGGACCCTCACAACGTCGGCGCTATACTGAGAACTTGTGGTGCTTTGCGGGCCGCCGGCGTAATATTGGCCGAACGCCGGGCCGCCGGGATTACGCCGGCGGTCGTGAAAGCCGCCGCCGGCGCGCTTGAGTACGTACCGATACTGACCGTGCCCAACATTACCGCGGCGATTTCGAAGCTACGGTCCGCCGGTCTCTGGATATACGCGTTCGACGCCGACGGCGAAGCGGCGATGGGCGCGTTCGAGTTCGTCTTACCTTGCGCAGTCGTAACGGGCGGAGAGGCCGTGGGCGTGAGTAAACGCGTTCGCGAAGCGTGCGACGCGGTGGTGGCGATACCGCTGGCGCCGGGGGTTCCTTCGCTGAACGCGTCGGTGGCCGCGGCGATAGGGTTGTACGAGTTCAGGCGCCAGCATCCTTTGGAGGAGACGGTCGATTAACGGCGGAACGTACGTAGATGGACTTTTGCGAGACATTTAAAGCTTTGGGCGACCCGGTTCGGGTCAAGATACTGAAAATTCTTAAAGAGAACCCTCGGACGGTAAGCGAACTGGTCAATAACTTTGACGTGAGCCAGCCGGCGATTTCGCATCACCTGGCGGTGTTGAAGTCGGTAGGTCTTGTTACGTCGAAACGTGACGGCCGAGTCGTGTACTACTCGTTGAACCTGAAGTGTATTACGGCGGTTTGCGAATTTATGCGCCAATATCTCGAAATCGGGGCTTCCGACGGTTGATTTAAACCGTATAAAACGGGACTTATAAACAGCGGCGGCGTCGGGGCGGTACTCGGCGCCGCCGGTTTCCTTAAACGCCTCTTATACACTTATCGTCTAAAAGACGTACGTTACCGTACGGAGGTCGGGCGATGAGGACAATGAAGGTATTTTTGTTTTGTATTTTGATGTTTCTCTCTTCGGCCCACGCGGTGTGGTCGCCGTCGGTACGCGGCCTCGTGATCGGCGCCGGGTTCGGATTCGCGTCGGGCCCCGTCGGCGGGTCGGGCGGAGACGACTTCGCCGGGGTGGGCGGTTACATTTTCGTCGGGCGGGAGCTGGCCGGGCTGGTTATACTCGGCGGTAAGTTCGAAGGTTACGTTTACGACGACGCGCGATACGGTGATACCTACGATAACCGCGTGGCCCAGGCTTTGTATGAAATAGGCGTATCGTCGCGGTTTTATCCTGTCGGTTTCTTCGGGTTGCGCCCGTACGTCGGCGGCGACGCGGGTGTTTACATCAGGATGAACCGGGACAACGCGACGGCCGAGGATTTCAACGGGCGAATAGAACCGGGTGTTACGGGCCGCACGGGGCTGGAGGTATTTATTGTGAACTCGCTGGCCGTGGACTTCGGCGTTAACTACAGCGTGGACGCCGCGGAAAGGGACCGGTTAAACGTGACGACCGGATACGTCGGCGCTGTCTTGTATTTCTAATATCTTCTTGGGATATTCCTAATATCTTATTGGGATTGCGTACCTTTAAAAAGGGCTCCTTATTAATAAGGGGCGCGGGATTTTAAAAACGGTAACCCCTTTCATTTTTTACTTGACACCCTCGGCGTTTTCTGCTAAACATATATTGAGGAGTTTGAATATATGGATATGTATGCGATATTCAAAGCGATCGGGGACCCCGTAAGGCTGGATATACTAAAGCTCCTCGCCGGCGGGCCGAAATCGGTGGGCGCGATAGTAGATGCCTTCGACTTGGCGCAACCGACGATATCGCACCATCTCGGGATACTTAAATCGGCCGATTTGGTTACGACGAGAAAGGAGAACCGCTCGATAATTTATTCGCTCAACTCCGGGTGCGTTGCTGATACGTGCTGTTGTTTTATGGACGACGTAGGGGTTGATCCGTCGGAAGGAAAAGCGAGCGAATAGGTTTTTTTTAAGTAATTGTATAGACGTATTTATATATTTATAAATCGCGTATTATCGATAACCAGCGCCGTTAAATAATAGGAGGCAATATGATTACAGTACACGCGTTCCCAAGTCTCAAAAAGAAAAGGTTAAACAGAGGTCGTAAGGGAGGTGATTTCAATGGCCAAGGAGATACTCAGCGTCAACGTCGTCGAGGAGAAAGGCGAGTACCGTATAACCATCTCGGGCGAGAAAGCTGCGGATGTCGTTAAGATGTTCCCGTGCGCCTGCGGTTGTACGCCGGGTACCATAAAGAAAGGTGATGGCAGCGAGGAAGGTTGTTGTTAAGCCTTTCGGACGATTAAGACGGGCGGCCTCGGCCGCCCGTTTTATTTATGACCGGATGAATAATCGAGAAATCAACAGAAGGTCGGGTTTATGCCGCG
>CBDUXC010000331.1:0-2971 GCA_965371065.1 uncultured bacterium | reverse complement strand
ATAACCGTATCCCAATCTCGTCCCGGCGGTTCGCTGCAACGCGCGGGCTTCAAGGGCGTGACACGACTGTAAAACCTCGGTTTCGTCGTACTCAGGGCGAAACCGACCGATCACGTTCGACGTTAAATGACCCAACCGGAACGCGTCAAGGGACCCGGTCCTAACAACTTGCACACCGTGGATTTCGTCGAAAGGCGTAGGGTCGTAAGACCGGTATGCAACGTCTTCGACCGTGAGTATTATAGGCTCCCAGCCGAATTCCGGAAGGTATTTCGCGAACTTGACGGTACGTTGAACCCCTCCGCCACCGATCGGCGGGAAGTAATACGCGATTATCAATATTTTTTTTCGTTTTTTATTACTCATCAATCACCGATTAACGAGTCCAGCAACCCGCCGAACTCCCCTGCGATTTCCCTGCGGCTATATCGTTTTAGCGCCGGACTTGGGGTTCTCGGTTCGTCGAGCTCTCCTCGCCGGTATCGTCCGTAGAGTTCAGTTAAAACGGTTGCGACGCCGTCCGCATCGTCCGGAGGGATAACGTAACCGCCGCCTGTTTCCCGGATCAACCGCGCCGCCGCGCCGTCCGGCGGGACCATTGCTATAACGGGGCGGCCGGCCCGTAAATATTCGAATATCTTCCCCGTTAACGTCGTTCCCATTGCCGGCCCTTCGCCGATTATCAGGAGAGACGCGTGAGCCGAAACTATCTCCGAGATGGCTTCCCGGTGAGAAACGTGGTTCCGGATAACGACCGGTAATCCAGACGTCTTTACGGCGGCCCGCGTGTCGTCGGGTACCGCACCGACGAACCTTATCTCTATATCGTCGGTACCGAAAGCCCCGGACGCGATAGCCCGGCTAACCCCTTCGAGGAATATAAACGGGTCCCGTCCCGGGTACAGTTTACCGGCGTAAATTACGGTAAATTTATCGCGGCGTTCGGGGACAACGCCCTTAAAATCGTCTTCGTCGTAGCCGTTGGGTATCGTAAAAACGGGCGCGTCCAACCTGAATCGCCGGCGGTAGTCGTCGGCCATTGCGTCGGTTACGGTTACGACCGCGGACGCGGCCGACAAAACACGTTGCTCCGCAAACCGCCATCCGAAAGCGTGGAAAGGCGTGGGCGGGCCGCCGAACGGGTTGTAAGTCCAAGCGTCTCGGTAGTCCAGTACCAGGGGTGACCGGGTTATTTCCGACAAACGTACGCCCAATATATGACTGGTATATGGAGGGGCCGTACTTATGATAGCCCGCAGCCGGTAAGCGTCGGGAATCTGAAAAAACGCGGAGAGCGCCGGTCGGTAAAAATGGGACTGCGGGCCCGGGAAAGAAAACGCCCTTCTTAACCGCGCGCCGAAGGATTCCCGTGCACCCGTCTTTTCAGAGCTTCCGCGCTTTCCAGGTTCACGGTTCTTAAAAATTTTATAGATACTTACGAGTTTCGCAAACGGGTCCGTAACCGGGACGCGGTGTACCCGGACGCAGGGCGGGATCTGTCTCAGAATCGCCGGGTCCCTATCAGCGTAGAGCGGGTCCTCGGCGGCCAGCACTATCGGCACGTACCCGAACTCCGGCAGGTACCTGGCGAGTTTCAAAGCTCTTATTACCCCTCCGCCGCCAGCCGGGGGAAAAAAGTACGAAATTAATAAGACTTCCCGCATATTTGTAACAAAGGGGCCGCGTGACGGCCCCGGCAATCGGTTTGTTTACCTTTCTACTCCGGCAACGGTTTTATGTCGTACTCGCTGAGGGACGATTCGAAAGTATAATGCGGACCGTTCGGGTATCCGATTTCGTCGCCCGACATCTTGACGGTCCCCTTTTCGGGCTTGAACCAGAAGTATTGTTCGAAGTCTATTTTGCTTTCGCCGCCCTGGGTGAGGTAATAGGTAACGTATAAATTGCGTCGGACTTTGTACGCGTCGGTAAATATGCCGACTTCGGTGGTTACGTCTCCTTTTACGACCGTCGAGCAGTTAATCTCAACGTCCACCGTATCTTCGTGCCCGTCGTTGTCAATATCGGCCGGCAGCCCTATCGCCAGCGGCGAAATTCCCGTTACGTTGACGACCTGCCAGTTGGTCCCCACCGAAAACGGGTACTGGGCCCAGAACCAGACGGGGTCGAAGTAAACCGAGTCGGTCAAACCGCGGGCGCCGTCATAATATTCGCGTCCGTACATCTTGTAAGTGTTCATCTCGTTGTCCTGGACGAGGAATAACTGGTACGGCAGCTCGCCTTCGACGGTTCTGACGAAGTTCTGTACGGCTTCGCTACCGATGACGGACGAACCGTCGAAAGTATAGGTAACCGAGAACGGGTCGTCCAGAGGGACGTTGTTCTGGTACCGCTGGTACGTGTAGGTCCAATAGCTCTCGTCGGTATTAGGCAGGTACGTCGGTATCTCTTCGTCCGGCGGCGTAACCCCGTCTTCGGTGCATCCGACGACGGTAAGTAAAAAAACGGCCGTCAAAAGAGCCCCGGTAAAAATGAAGCCGTTTTTTCTCATACTGCCATCTCCCCGCGTAACAAGGTAAAGGCTGCCTATAGAAAATACGCGCCCGGAGGGATTCGAACCCCCAGCCTACGGATCCGTAGTCCGTTGCTCTATCCAATTGAGCCACGGGCGCCCATCGTTCGCCTAGAATATACCTCAATCGTTTTTATCTGTCAAGTCATATTGGGTTGGCGGGTTTCGGCAGCCGGGCGGTAAGGCGACGTTTATTTACTAAACCTGTTGACTTACGGCTTGTCGGGATTTAATATCCGTACGCACTTAACGCTCGTAAGAGTACATTAACGGGGTAAGAACGTGCGAAAGATAATCGAGTTTGCGCTCCTATTTACGGTGGTTTTCGCACTATTGGGCGGCAGTTGCAACGAACCGACGCCGCCGGACGGCGACGAGCCGGTCTGGCACTATTACGAACCGCCTATGTCCGGCGACTGGCTCGGGCTGGACTACTTT
>CBDUXC010000330.1:0-2993 GCA_965371065.1 uncultured bacterium | reverse complement strand
CGTTTAACCTGAACGGTCTTGAGGTCGAAGTCGAAGAAGGTACGACGATACTTGAAGCCGCTAAGTTTTTCGGGTTTCCTGTTCCCACGCTTTGTTATAACGAAGCTCTTTCGCCTTACGGCGCGTGTAGGCTCTGCGTCGTAGAAATAGGCGAAGGCCCGAAAGCGAAGTTGGTATCTTCCTGTACTTATCGCGTTGAAGAGGGGCTGAAAGTTCGTACCGCGTCCGAGCGCGTTATTAAAGCGCGTAAGATGGTTATCGAGCTTCTCCTGGCGTCGTGTCCCCAGTCCAAGATTATACAGGACCTGGCTTCAGCCCACGACGTTCGCCAACAGCGTTTCAAACAAGAATACGAGGATTGCATTCTTTGCGGATTATGCGTCCGGATGTGCGAGGAACAGATGATGGCTAAAGCGATCGGTTTCAGGGAACGCGGGGAGAGAAGGAGTATCGGCACGCCTTTCGATATCAAGTCCGAGGAATGCCGGTTATGCGGCGGTTGTATGTATATTTGCCCGGCGTGCCAACTGAGGTGTACGTATACCGAACCGGAAAAAGCGATCTGCGGCGGGTGCGCGAACATCAGCGTGCCTTGCCTTGAAAAAGAGGAGTTCGACGATATGATGTGCTATATGGAGCCCTGCGTGGCTTGCGAGATTATAGATAGTGAAAAGTGAAAGGAGTTTTGAGATATGTCTCTCTCAAAAATAAACGCGTCGGCGGCAACCCTAACTAAGAACAGGACCGAAGGTTCGATAGTCCCCGCTTCGGGTATGTGCGTGACCTGTGTCGACGGGTGCATCGGTATGTGCGAAATAGGGAAATCCGCGTACCGCGGCCACGAGGTTATTTACCCGCAGCCGTTCGGGGTTATAACTACGGCGGCCGAGAAGGTTTACCCTATAGATTATTCGTACTTCAATATAATGGGTACTGCCGTAGGCGCGCAGGGCATAGAAGCCGACAGCGACAAAGCTGTCTTCCCCGCGGTTAACCTCGAGGTGTCTTTCGGCCACGACGACGGTATCAAGTTCCGTTACCCTTGGATTATACCAGGCATCGGTTCGACGAACATCGCTAAAAACAACTGGGAAGGGCTTGCTATCGGCTCGGCGTTAGCGGGCACCGGTTTAACGATCGGCGAAAACGTCGCCGGTATGGACCCGGAATCGGTTATTAAGAAAGGCCGCGTCGTCGATACGGTGGACCTGAAGCGAAGGGTAGAATTATACAAAGACCACCAGCGGGACGGTTACGGCGCAATAATCGTCCAGGCCAACGTCGAAGATACCGCGCTAGGCGTCCAAGAGTACGCCATCGAAAAACTCGGCGTCGAATGCGTCGAACTTAAGTGGGGCCAAGGCGCGAAAAATATCGGCGGCGAGGTCAAGATTAGGGACTTGAAAAAAGCGCAGATGCTATACGACCGCGGCTACGTCGTATTGCCGGACCCGACGGACCCGCACGTCATAGAGGCGTTCGAAAAGGGGGCGTTCAAGGAGTTCGAAAGGCATTCGCGCGTCGGTATGGTATCGGAAGAGTCTTTCGCCAAGAGGGTGGAAGAACTGCGTAAAGCCGGCGCCAAATACGTATTCCTGAAGACCGGAGCGTACCGGCCGGCGGACCTGGCGCGAGCTGTGAAGTTCGCCTCCAAATATAAGATAGACCTTCTTACCGTGGACGGCGCCGGAGGCGGTACGGGTATGAGCCCCTGGCGTATGATGAACGAGTGGGGTATGCCGCCGGTTGAACTCCATTCGCTTATGTATAATTATGCGAAGCTACTTTCGGATAAGGGAGAGTACGTACCTGCTATGGCGCCGGCCGGCGGCTTCATTTTCGAGGATCAGATATTTAAAGGCCTCGCGCTCGGCGCGCCGTTCGTCAAGCTCGTCGGTATGGCACGTTCCCCTATAGCCGCCGCGATGGTCGGAAAAACTATTGGGCGGGCAATCGACGACCGCCAGCTTCCGGTTTACGTCGAGCGTTTCGGCAATTCGATAGACGAGGTTTTCGTAACCGCGAGCGAGCTACGCAAAGAACTTGGAGACGACGAGTTCGAAAAACTCCCGCCCGGCGCGATAGGATTATATACGTACTACGAACGCCTGGCCCAGGGATTACGTCAGTTAATGGCGGGTAGCCGTAAATTCACCTTGGAGTACGTTTCAAGGGACGATATAGCCGCGCTGACACCTGAAGCGGCCGACATCAGCGGTATACCTTACGTGATGGACGTCGATAAAGCCGAAGTTGACGAGATACTCGAAGAAGCAGGTCGTGAAGTTGCCGTCGGTAATTAAGTACATAAGCTAAAGAGGTATTAATAAGATTTTACTCGGCATTATAACAAACAAGAAACCAAGGGCTTACGGGATGGCCCTTGGTTTTTCTTATAGTATCTTTATTACGATGGTTAAGCGTATTCCGTTGTAGATGTAGCGCAAGTATGGCACTCGAGGAACAAACGGTAATTATCGGCAATTCGGGGGATTTCTAACACAAAATTAACACGAAAGTTGTTACGGTCCTACGGGTAACCGTACCTACCTATAACCCCATCATTTCCTTAAACGCCGGGTCGCATTCCTCTTTCATTATCCGGTCCGTTTCCGTAAGCGCAATTATTATGGCGACGTAGTCGCTCGGCGCGACCTTACGCCCCTTACGGTCCTTAAGCCACTTGCGGAGTACTTGGTAACCGCCGACATGGAACTCCCAGATGTGTTTGGGGACTGGGCCGAGACGATACTGCTCGTCCTGCGGCTTTCTCTCGTCGAAGATAATTTCCTCGTTCTTCTCGTCGTATTCGACCTTCCCGACGACCGCTTCCTTTGCGTCGCCTCGTTGTTCTATCGCCTGCCAGCCCCACCGGTCCTTGTCCTTGAGGAGGTGGAGGTCCGCGAGCTGCTGGCCGGCGGCGGCGAAGCGGTCGAAGCTCTCGTAGTCCTTGGGGAGCGGTATACGGGGGAAGTCGAGCTTGAGGAACTCGG
>CBDUXC010000329.1:0-3006 GCA_965371065.1 uncultured bacterium | reverse complement strand
TCAATCCTTGGCTGATTATCTCTTTGCACAGCTTCCAGCGCTTCTTCGCGAGTGTCACCTGCGCTCGCGACACCCAGCTCAGGGCAGATAGACACGTAACCCTCAGGCTCATACCATACGACGGCCGATACTTTGTAATTCTTCACGGTTTTTTCCTTTCCTTCTACGCGACACCGACTACACCTGCTTCGTAGGTTATTACGATGACGGGGTCGGCGGCTAACCCGAGTTCGGCTAAGTCTTCGCCTTCAAGGTGGAGAGCGACGGCTTCGCGTAAGTTACCTATCGTTTCGTCCAGGGTTTTTCCCTGGGTTACTACGGGAAGGTCATGGCTTTCGGCGTAGAATTGGGATTAGCCGAACTTAATTTCGAAGTGGATAGTCTTTTTCGCGTCCATACGGTCATTATACATAATCGTATCGATGAAGTAAAGGGCGGAGCCGAAGCCCCGCCCATGAAATCCGCGTTTATCTGCGCTTTTTCAGCGTATATCTGCGTCCATCAGCGTAGTTTCAGCGGTAATCTGCGTCGTTATTCGAGGACGTATATCTTCCGCGCGGCACTTATGTCCTTGAGGATCTGCGGCCACACGGTTACGCTGACTTCGCCCAGGTGCGCCGTCCGCAGGAGGTACATGTAGGTCCGGGACTGGCCGATACCGCCGCCGATGCAGAGCGGTATCTCGTCGTTCATTATCATCTTATGGTACGGCAGCTCAAGGAAGTCCATCTGGCCGGTCATCTCTAGCTGCTGGACCAGCGTGTCCTTGGTGACGCGGACGCCCATGGACGTCAGCTCGTGGCGCCGCTTCGTTACCGGGTTCCAAACGAGGATGTCGCCGTTTAGCCCGTGCATCTGCTTGCCGTTCTTGGTGATCGTCGGCGTGACCCAGTCGTCGTAGTCGGCGGCGCGCATCTCGTGGGGATAACCGTCTTCCAGGGTCCAACCGATCCCGTAGATGAATATCGCCGGGTAATCCTGCAGTATCGCCGTTTCGCGCTGTTTCCGCGGTAGGTCCGGGTACATATCGAGGATCTCCTCGGCGTGGAGGAAAGTGAGTTCCTCCGGGATGTCAGGGTACTTGTCGTTGGCCAACTCAGGGTATTTGGACTTGGCGTACTCGCCGGCGCCGTAGATAACTTTCCATATCTTCTTGACCGTATCGGTAAGGTATTCCAGGGTGCGGTCTTTTTCGGTTATCACCCTTTCCCAGTCCCACTGGTCCACGTACGCGCTGTGGTCGTGGTCGAGGAAATAGTCCTTGCGGACGGCCTTCATATCGGTGCAGATGCCTTCGCCAACCTCGCAGCCGAACTGCTTCAGGGCGACGCGCTTCCACTTGGTGGCGGCCTGGACGACCTGGGCGTCGACCGGGTTCTTGTCGTAGTCGTTGGAGATGTGGAACTCGATCGGCGTCCGTGAGCCGTCGCGGTCCAGATAGTCGTTAACCCCGCTTAAGACGTCTACGATTAAGGGTACCTGGACCATAAAGAGGTTGAGCTCCTTGCACAGGTTATCCTCTATGTACTCCTTCACGTCGAAAAGGGCGTGCATCCGTTTCTTCGGGTCCAGAAGCGGTTCGTAGTCGTCCGGCAGTACCTTCTCGAGGTCTTCGTAGTTACCGATCCCGGGACCTGCCAGGTCCGCTTTTTTATCGTTACCTGCCATCTTTATTGTTCCTTCCTTTAGAAGAAGTTCTAATCGATACTCAGTTTTTACGCCGGCGGCGTACGCCGCCTAAAAATCTAATCGCACGCATCACACCGAGCTTTATAATAGGGGTAGGTTTTTACTATATTTCGCCGGGAATTTCAAGGGGATTTTTAGCACCATACGTAAGGTTGTTTTGAAATTACCTAAAGGTATCCTTTAGTAGCGCATTAAGGCGGTTCTTTAGGATTTTCCGCGTCGGGAATTTCTTCGTAATACTCCCGTTTAACATTAGACCATTCACCTATTAGGAACTTTTCGCTCGTTTGTAGTGTTACTATGTCTTTTATTTCGATGGCGACTTTTTCGTAAAAAGGTTCTTTTCGATTACGGTACACGATTATATAGGAAATCGATATAAGGCTTCCTTTTAAAATACCGTAGTTACCGACATCCATACCCGCTTTATTGAAGTCACTATTTAAATCAATAAAAAGTTTAGCTGGGCTTGTTTCCTTAGGTTTGAGTACTATCGGTTGACCCGAGTATTCGTTCCATATAGACGGATTCAATTTTATTGAGCCCGTACAAGTTATAACGTCTGTAGAAGGTTTAGAAAATTCTAGCCAAAAATCGGATATATTTCTTGATAGGTTATTGAATTCTATGTCAATAACCAACTTCTCTTCTGCATTAATGATTAATCCGCTAATTAAACGTCGATTTTGGTAACCTATTCGTTCTACCCGTTCTTTGAAAACCACCTGTACGTTCGGTTCGAACTCCGCGCGGCTCGCCCTGGCGATAACGGCCGTTTCGTCGGCTAGCCGTTTCGTTTGCTTAACGTAGCGCCAAATGAAACCGGCGTTTATTATCAATAGTATTAACGTCCCGAAACTGGTTATTAAAACACCGATACTGATACCGGCGCCGATAACGGTGATATACGTTTCTATCCAATCGACCATCGAGAATACTTACAGTTCGTTGCGTTTTTCTTTTAATCGTTCTTCGGTCATAGCCAGGTACTCTTCCGACGCGTCGCCCAGTATCGAGTTACGGTTGAGCGCTAGACAAGCTTCGCCCGTTGTGCCGGAACCGCACATAGGGTCTAGTACCCAATCGCCTTCTTTGGTCGTCATTAATATCAACGGTTTTATTACGTCCAGCGGTTTTTGCGCGGGGTGCCCGGTCTGTTCGTTTTTTCCGACGAAACCGACCAGTAAAGGGGTTTCCAGGACCGACGGCGGCCCGGGGACGAACCTCATCTTTCCGTTTTCGTAACGTTCTTTCTGTTCGTCGTTGAAGAAGTTTTCCGGGTATAGTTCCGCGTCCAACCGCCCGAGGTGTAAACAC
>CBDUXC010000328.1:0-3023 GCA_965371065.1 uncultured bacterium | reverse complement strand
ACGATCACGGACGATGGACTATGTTTTCCGCCTAGCGTCGAAAGGACTATAGACATCACGAGGTTTATAGAAACTCGCCAGGACGGCGGGCTCGGGATTTATATAATCGAAGCTTGTATGGACGAGATACGATACAAGCGAGAGAATAACACCAACGTATTGGAAATGGTAAAGTACCGCCAACCCGGGGTCGGCTGGGAAAGCCGTAACGTATAGGTTGAAGTAACTGTATATGCCGAAAGAACTACAACTAGCCCTCGCTGAACGTACCGAAGACGGAATCAACGTTTTCAAGTTTTCCGGCAGTTTGGGGGTGGAAGGCGCGACGGGAGTGGCCGGGCTTTTCCAGGTTTGCCTCCAGGAGGGAGTGTGCAAAATCGTCGTAGACCTCCAGGACGTTAATTTTATTTCAAGCGCCGGGATGGGTGCTTTCCTCTCTGTAGTAGGTGAACTCAGGTCGCGCGGCGGCGATATAATCTTCGTGAAAATGAGCGATAAAATCGCCAGAGTGTTCGAGTCCCTTGACGTTCTCGACTATTTTACCGGGGCCTCCGATATTTCCGGGGCCAAGGCTAAGCTTCGCGTAATCCCGGTGCTGGAAACCGTCGTTGAAGAACCCGAAAAAGAACTTGCGGCGGCATTTCCGCAGGCCGACAGGCAAAGAAACGTCTTCCGTAACTTGCTTTCTCTACTTGCGGCGTACTCGGATATCCTCGGGGGCCGCGGTAAACTGAGCGAGAAACTCTCGCAGGTATTGGAAATCACGGCAAGCTACCTTTCGCTTGCGGAGCTGGCTATCGTGAGCTTTACCGACGATTACGACCTGCCGGAGGTGAATATCGGCGCCGGTCCGGCGCCCACGACGAAAACCGTACGCTGTCAGTTGGCCGAAGCCCTACGCGGGAAGTCGTCGGAAATCCCGGGCAACGTTCGCGGTTTGAACTGGGAATCGAAGTCGTGGTTGAGAGAGGCCGACGTCCGTTTGATGTTCCCGCTTACGTACCGTGACGACGTAGTATCGGCGCTTATGGTCGGCCCGAAAAAAAGCGGTACGGAGATATCGCCCGAAGAGCGACGTATACTGCGATATCTACACAGCTCGATCAACCTGCTTTACGAGAACGTAAAATTGAAGAAAAACTCGACCAAGGTCGGAGATCCGGAAAAGGTACATGCCGACAGGGTACGGCTCCAAAAAAAACTGATAGAAACCGAAACCTTATATATGGTCTCGAAGGAACTCGCTTCCAACGTCGATATCCAAAAGGTTTTTCCTATCCTGCTCGTAATACTCGTCGGCCAGATGGGCACGGATAAAGCCGTTTTATTGATTAAAAACGAATCGGGCTTTTTCGAAGTTACCGGGGCCAGAGGTATAAGCGAGAGTAAAACCGAAGGTTTTACGATACGAGCGAACAAAGGTATTGCCGCCGAACTCTCGGACAAGAAATCGCCGATATCAGTAGACGTGCTGAATATGCTCGGCGACCCCGAGGATAAGAAAAGCGTCGAGGCGTTGACGCGAATAGGGATATCGCTCGTCGCCCCCGTTATCTTCAAAGATAAACTCATCGGCGTAGTTGGTTTGGGGCCTAAAGTCAGCAATACGTTCTATTCGGACGACGAATTACGCCTGCTGGGGGCCTTACTAAACCTGGCCGGAATAAGTATCGAAAACGCGCGTTTATTCAGTAAAATAACCGAAACTTACACCGACGTAGTTCGGGCGATGGTGAGCGCTATTGAAGCGCGCGATAAGTACACTCGCGGCCACACCGAAAGAGTTACGCGATACGCCAACGCGTTCGGCCGCGGATTGGCGCTTAACGCCGGCGAAATGCAAACCCTGATGTTGGGCGCCGTCTTACACGACGTAGGTTACGTAGGCGTCAGCGAAGCGGCCATGACCGAACCCGACGCGTTGACCGACGAACTCCGGGCCGAAATTCAAAAACATCCCGTCGTAGGATACCAGATATTAAAAGAAATAAAGTTCCTCGAGAAATCGCTCAATATAGTAAAACACCACCACGAGAAGTGGAACGGGACCGGTTATCCGGACGGGTTGGCCGCCGAGGAGATACCTTTCGGCGCCCGGGTCGTTACCCTCTGCGACGCTCTGGATGCTATGACGTCCGATAGACGTTACCGCAAAGCGAAAAGAATCGACGAAGTCGTCCGGGAGATAAGGACCAACGCCGGGACCCAGTTCGATCCGGTACTTGCCGATACTTTCGTAAATATGCTATCCGACGGTACGATAAACGTAATCGAACGTAAAACGCCGACGGTAGGGGAACGCCGGCCTTAGCACCAATTAACTTTAGCGTCTCGCCGGTTAAACCCAGGTTTAAGGAGCTGAAATGAAGGTAAAGATAATCACGGCGTCGTACCTTATCCCGGCCCTTGTCTTCGGCCTCGCGTACTCGGTTACGGCCGGAGAGGAAGACGTACAGGACGAAATAGCCGAACATCTCGAAAAGGGGAACGAATATGCCGAAAGCGGGGATTACGACAAGGCGATGACGGAGTATAAAGACGTACTACGCTTGGACGAGAACAACGCTCTCGCCCATAACAACTTGGGTGTAATATACAAACGTAAAGGTTTGTATATTACGGCAGTCGAAGAGCTACAAGCGGCTTTAGACGCTCTACCGAACTACTACAAAGCGTATAATAATCTGGGCAACGTTTATTTTGAGAGGGGATATTACGACGAAGCGATTAAGTTTTACCAGAGGTGCCTGAAAGTGAACCCCGGTTTCGCCGAAACCCAATGGAACCTGGCGCTTTGCTATGAACAGAAAGGCGAAACAGGCCGCGCGATTAAGCACTATAATGAGTTCAAAGAAATGTCCAACAACGAAGGGTACATTACGCTCGCCGAGGAACGGGTATCCGCGCTGACCTTATCGGGCGAATAAAAAACGGGTCGTGTTGGTTTAACGGATTATATATATAACCCTCGTTCTGACGGCGGTTGGCGTTTCGGCGGAGACATTGGATACCCTTTCCACGTA
>CBDUXC010000327.1:0-3024 GCA_965371065.1 uncultured bacterium | reverse complement strand
GGGCTCGACGTACAGCTCAAAGA
This sequence comes from uncultured bacterium, assembly GCA_965371065.1. Lineage (GTDB taxonomy): Bacteria > RBG-13-66-14 > B26-G2 > WVWN01. Next base: position 3,001 of record CBDUXC010000327.1, on the reverse strand, counting down.
CGACGACCCCCGTTTCCCCGGCGACAACGCGGCCGCCGCCCGCGTGATAACGACTGTGTACGAAGCGTCCACGGTAGGCGGCGCGTTTATAAATAGGGAGGGCGCCGGGCCAAAGCTTGACGAAGACGATACCGCGGAGCGCAACTCCGTCGTATCCGTCGATACGGATTTGAAGACCGTCGGCGGATGGAAATTGACCGGCCAGTTCCTGAAATCGTTCACTGAAGGCGTCGGGGGCGACGGGTACGGATACGATTTCAGGATGTACCACCCGAGCCCGACCAGCTATCTCAACGTCGGGTACAACGATGTCCGTGAGGACTTCAATCACGAACTGGGGTTCATGCAGTTATTCGAACTGAATAAGCGCGAGGTTTGGTGCTACGGCCAGAAGGAGTTCCAGGTTTACAAAGGCCCGATACGCGACCTTTGGACGAACGCTTATTATACACGCGGTTGGCGGATAGATAACGGCGCATCGGTCGGCCATTACGTTGAAGGTTACTCCGAAGTCCGGTTCACCAACGACATGTTCGCCGGCGTCTTCGGCGCATACGGTTACGATGAGCGTTTTTACGCATACGGGTTGCCGCGTTATGACACGGCATATGCCGGGGTTAGCGGTGGCGTCAAGACCGTTAGCTGGGGGAGTATAGACGTCAGGTACAACTACGGCGAGGTATTCGGCGAGGTTTATAATATCTATTCCGCCGACGTTACCCTGATACCGTTATCCGTTATACAGATAAATACAGGACTCGACGTCAGCGACCCGGTAGACGGTTCGCCGTTCGCCGCGATTAACTTAAAGGTGACGCACAACATTAAACAGAACCTTTTCTGGCGCGCCATAGTCCAGAGCAATACCCAGGACCATACGCACCTGGGGAGTTTCCTCGTCGGCTGGGAGTACCTCCCGGGAAGCAGGTTGTACGTTGCGTACGAAGAGCGGCGCGATAATACGAGCGGCAATATGGACGTTCTTGACAGGCGCGTATTCGCGAAGATTTCGTACTTATTTTTGGTTTAAGTTACGCCGGATTTAGCGTTTTCGGGAGGGTATCGTCCGCGGCGGTGCCCTTTTCGTACGTTAAGGTGTTATTAAAGGAAGGTAAACGGTAAAAACGGAGCCCACGCCAGGCTCGGAAGTAACTTCCAGATGTCCGCCGTGGGCTTCGACGCCTTTCTTTACGATGGAGAGGCCGATACCCATGCCACCGACGGAGCGGGTGCTGGACGCGTCGGCCTGGTAAAACTTGGAGAACGTTTTCTCTATTTGCTCGGCCGTCATTCCTTTGCCCGTATCGGAAACTTCTACTATCAGGTCCCCGCCGTTGGTTTCATCTTTATACGTTCGTATCTCGACCTCTCCGCCGCGTCTATTAAAGTAAATACCGTTCTTCACCAGGTTGGATAATATACTGTCAAGCAATCGCTGGTCAACCGCGACTACACCTACTTCTTCCGCCGGCGCGTAATTCAACGTTACGCCGTAGTCGTCGGCCATGTTTTTATACCTGTAGAGTATCTCTTCGCAGATATCTTTAATACTGGTCGGTTCCAGCTCCAGGTCGAACTTGCCGGCTTCGAGCAGCGAGAAGTCCAAAATGCTGTCTACCAGATTTCGCAGGCGGACGGCTTCTTTGTTGATAATGTTTATGAACCTGCTGGATGGCGAGTTCGTAGCCGACGGATCGTCGAGCATAAGCTCGGTGCTTCCGATAATCGACGTCAACGGCGTCCGGAGTTCGTGGCTTACGTTGGCTATGAAGTGGTCTTTCATCTTTTCGAGAGCCACTTGATCCGTGATTTCGATGAACGATATTACCAGACCGATTATATTCGCCTCGGCGTCTTTCAGATGGTCTATCGTAAAACGGTAATACTCTTCGGGCTCGGTTTCGGGAGCGGTTTTTATGTGGGTAAACTCGGCCGGTTTTTCTCCGGGCGGGTTGGCTAAAGTGTCTTCCAACCTTCCGATTATCTCCTTATCGTCGATAACGGAACTTATATGACGGTTAACGACCTTTTCTTGAGCCGTCCCCAGGAACTTCTCGGCCGCTTCGTTAATCTCGATTACTCTGAGGTTCGAGTCGGTTACTATAAAGGCTTCCGATACGCTGGCGAAAATGGCGTCCAGCTTACGCCGCTGTTCCTCGGCGACCGTCATCGAAGATAGCAACCTGTCGAACATCCGGGCGTTCTCGATAAGCCCCGCGACCTGGGTGGCGAACAACGTAACAAGTTCCAGGTCTCGGTCGGCAAACGGGTTCGCGGCCAACCTGTGTAAGGTCATAACGCCGATTACGTCCTCTTTCGATACGAGCGGGACGCACAATATCGATTCGGTTTCCGTTTCAGGAGTACCCTCGACGTGTTTCGACCTGGGGTCCGATAGGGGGTCGTTGATGTATTCGCCAGTGCCCGTAAGGGCGACGGTACCCGTTATGCCTTCGCCGACTTTTAAGCGGACCTTCAACATCTCTTCGGGATACGCGGTAAGGCTGACTATCGGCTCAAGGTATCCGCCGTCGCGGTTTAAAAGGAATATCGTACATTCGTCGGCGTTTATCAGGTTCTTCACTTCTTGTGCGATATTGTAAATTATCTCCTCGGGGTCCAGAGACGAGCTTATTTGTTTCGACGTCTCGAGAAGCGTTCTCATCTGTTCGAGCTGTTCAACGTTTTGCCCGAATATTAACGAACTCTCGATAAACGTGGAAAGTTGTTCACATATAGTCCGTACGGAATTTATTTGGTATCGGTCAAGCGTTAAAGGCTTTTCGGAAAACATGTACACATGGCCGGTGTAAGTATTTTTTATTAAGAGGGGTATACTTATGTAAACGACCGGCCGTTCGCCGGACGGAAACGCCGAGATGAGGGTGTCGTTTTCGCTTATTTCGTCGCCTATCGCTATTTGGGTGCCGCCTACCCCGGGCGCCCGGTTGTACCGAAGGCTCGCGACAAATGACGATTAGGCCACACCCGGCAGCCCCGC
>CBDUXC010000326.1:0-3029 GCA_965371065.1 uncultured bacterium | reverse complement strand
TACGAACCCACGACATAGAGAATGTCCACCGGTACGAGTTCGGCCGTTCGCCGGGCGGGAAATATCACATAATACGCAGCTACGACCTGGACCTGAGCGACGTCATCGGCTTCGGTATCGGCTGTAACGGTTTGTCCGAGTACGGCGCGCCCGAAGGCGCTTCGTTCAAGATATACCTGGACGACGTCTTCGTCCTGAAGTTTATGTAGCGGTATGGTAATGCGAATAATACTTGCGACGAACAACGAGAACAAGGTAACCGAGATCAGCGCGATACTTAACGCGTACGGGATAACCGTCGAGGGGGCCGCGTCCGCCGGCGGGATGCCGGAAGTCGAGGAGGACGGCGCCACCTTCGCCGAGAACGCGCTGACGAAAGCCCGCGCCGGCGCTTGCCACTTCGGCGCGCCCGCTCTGGCCGACGACAGCGGTTTGGAGGTTCCGGCGCTCGACGGGCGGCCCGGCGTGTACTCGGCCCGCTACGCCGGGCCCGGCTGCACGTACGCCGACAACAACCGTAAACTCCTGGAGGAAATGGACGACTTAGCCGGCGATAAACGCAGGGGGGTCTTCGTTTGCGCCGCGGCGCTCGCGTTCCCCGGCGGGCAAGAGTACGTCGTCGAAGGGGAACTTTTCGGGACGATAACGACCGAACCGAGGGGGTCCGGCGGCTTCGGTTATGACCCGGTCTTCGTACCCGACGGCCACGGCCGGACCCTTGCGGAGGTGGGCGCCGAGGAGAAAAACGATATAAGCCACAGGCGCCGGGCCTTCGAGAAGATAGCCGGCGTAATACGGAATCTGGTCGCGAGCGGCGTAATCGACTCGCTGGCAAAGAGCGAAAAACCGCCCGCTTCAAGCGGCGATTGATTAGAAACGTGTAGAACCGCGAAAAACGAATACCGCCCGATTCGTCGGGCGATACTTAACCGGCATAGTATAGAACCGCGACTTTAGTCGGGCGAACTTGTAGGAGGATATATGAAAGCGATAATACCGGTGGCCGGAATGGGGACACGGCTCCGTCCCCACACCCACACGGTACCGAAGGCGTTGCTCCACGTCGCCGGCAAGACGATAATCGAGCATATCCTGGACGAGGTGATGGCCGTCGAACCGACGGAAATCATATTCGTCGTCGGGTACCTGGGCGGCATGATCGAAGAGTATATCGAACCGGTCGTGGACGTACCGACCCGCTTCGTAACCCAGAAGGAAACCCTTGGCATCGCTCACGCGATATACCAGGGTAAGGAATATATAGACGAATCGCCGCTTCTCATCGTACTCGGCGATACCATCTTCACGGCGGATTTGAAAGGGGTCGTCGAACGGGGTGTATCGGCCGTGGGCGTACGTACCGTCGATGACCCCAGCCGTTTCGGCGTCGTCGTGGTAGACGGCGACCGCATCTTAAAATTGGTGGAGAAACCCAAAGAACCGATTTCGCTTCTGGCCATCGCCGGCGTATATTACATTTCCGACCCGCCGCTTCTGGTGAGCGCGATCGAGCATCTATTCGAGAACGACATCCGGACCAAAGGCGAGTTCCAGCTCACCGACGCGCTCCAGGCGATGCTCGAACGGGAGCACGAGATGATGACCTTCTCCATCTCCGGCTGGTACGACTGCGGGACGCCCGAAGCCCTGCTCGAAACCAACCGAACGCTTCTCGCGAAGTTCGACGGGCACGCGCCGCGGCCCGGGGCCATTATCATCCCGCCGGTCTGGATCGACGAGAGCGCCGCGATACAGAACTCAATAGTGGGGCCGAACGTGTCGGTGGCCGCCGGTTCTATAGTTAAAGACGCGATAATCTCCGATTGCATCGTCAGCGAGTACGCCGTGGTCGAGAAGATAATCCTCGACTCGAGTATCGTGGGCGACAAGTCCCGGGTCGTCGGGCGTCCGTCGAGCGTCAACGTCGGCGATTCGTCCGAGCTGGAGTTGAAGTAAAAATTCGCACGATTCATCTGACGGTGCTTAACGAGGGTAGCACCGAACCGCGGCTTTAATCGGGGAGTTTATACCGGGTTAATCTTATGCGTATAGACCGTTCAACCTGGCCCCGGGTGGCCGAGTACTTGAAGCGAGATAACCGGTTGATACTGCCGGTTGGCAGCGTCGAGCAGCATGGGCCGGCCGTCGCGACCGGTATCGACTACATCATCCCGACGGCGGTGGCCGAACGGGCCGGCGAGGAAGCCGGCGTAATGGTCGCGCCGCCGCTCGTGTACGGTATGTCCCTCCACCACGCGGCCTTCGCCGGGACGCTAAGCCTGCGCCCGACCGTTTATCTTTCAATGGTAATAGACCTGTTCGAGTTTATGTACCATCAGGGGTTCCGACGAATACTCGTGCTAAACGGCCACGGTGGAAACGTCCCGACGCTCAAAGCCGCCGCCGGCGAAGCCTCGTACGAACTGGAGGGCGTACGTATCTATATTCGGAGCTATTACGAGCTTCCGTCGGTGGCGGAGATAATCGAGGAGGAGCTGGGCCCGGGCGAGGGGTCCCACGCGACGCCGTCGGAGGTCTCGATGCTCATGCACCTCGAGCCGGAACTTGTGGGCGACTTATCGGCCCACGAGAAGAACGAAGCCGGGCTCATCACGTGGCACCCGGCGCCGTCGGATATGGAACGGTACTACCCCCGGGGCGCCATCGGCGCGGACCCGGACCTGGCGTTGCCCGAACTCGGTAAAAGGCTCTTCGACGCGGCCGTGGCCGACGTGGTGGAGATACTCGGGAAAATGTAGGGGCCGGTCTTCAGACCGGCCCGTTTATACGGTATTGTGTTATGTCGAAATTATAACCGCGTCAAATACTCGTCCAGCTCCCAGTCGGTTACCTGGACCCGGTAGCGGTCCCATTCGATCCACTTGTTCTCCATTAAGTTCTTATATACGTGGTCGCCCAGAGCCTTCTTTAAGAACTGGGATTTTTCCGCTTTCTGGATGGCTTCGACTAAACTCCCCGGCAGGTGCTTTATCTTCCGCTTGCGCCGTTGGGAGAAGGACATCTCGTAA
>CBDUXC010000325.1:0-3039 GCA_965371065.1 uncultured bacterium | reverse complement strand
TTCGCCAGCTTTTCAACTCTTAGGTCGGTCAAAATAATTTCCTCTTTACCCTCTCGATATCATCGCGCGGCGCTTTACCAGTTCGCGGAACGGATCGCGTAACTTTACGGCGATGAGCGCGGCCGCCACGGCACCCGCCGCGGACAAAGCGAAGAGCGTTTCGTAGTTAAATCGGTTTAGAATATACCCGCCCGCGAGAGCGATTACTAGAAACAAACCCGACATAGTGTTCATCATCCCGACGTAAACCGGGCGACGGTCCTCGGGCGATAGGTCTATCAAATAACTTATACTACCCAAATCGAACCCAGTCAACGATAATCCTAACGTGAAAAATACGGTATAATAAACCCACGGCGCGGAGTAACCGACTAGACCGGCCGAGAGGGCGAGAGCCGGCGGTATAAACGACGCGGCGGCGCCGAAGACCAACAACATCTTACTTCCCCAGCGCTTGGATAACATTCCCCAGATGACGTTGGATGATATGAAACCGACTGTTTGCGCGCTCAGGAAAAGACCGGCCGCCGAATCCGGTAACCGAAGTACTGCAAGCGCCAACCCGATATAAAACGGCATCGCCATTCTGTTTACGGCTATCGCGGCGCGAACCAGGTAGAAGTTACGAAAACTCCGGTCATCGACCATAGCCTTAGCGCCGATGCGTACGGTATTAATTAAAGAAAAGCGATCGGTCAGCGGTCGCCCCGGCGGTTCCCGGGTCGCCGACATAACCCCCAGCCCTATACCAACGACGATTAAACCGACGGCGAAAATCGCGGCGTACGAGTAAGGGAACGCGAACGTTCCCATTGCCGGTTCGATAATAAAATAAGCGGTAAGTAACGCCAGCGTACCACCGACGAACCTACGTACTGCGAAAAGGACACCCCGGTTTTCAATCGGTACTATTTTGGCGATGATGTCCATGAACGGAACGCCCGCCAGGCCGCCTGCGAGCGAATATACGGCGTAAGCGGCGACGAACGCGAGTAAGAGAAACGGTCCCGGGGGAACGAGGACGACCAACAAGATTATCGCGCCGATAGTAATTACCCTCACTACGGCAAAAATCCGGTAAACCGGCATTTTGTAAGTCAGGTGTAGTATAAGCGCCGCCGAAAATAACTGGGAGAGGTGCCAACCCGTTATTTCGAGGTTGGAGATAAAGGCTACCCACATATTATCGTCGGTTAAATGGTTTACGAAAACAGGGAGGACCGTAGTAACACCGAAAACGGCGAAAGAGACGTTCATCAAGAAACCGTTTACTGACGCGCAGGTGAAGTTCCAACGGTAGTTGCCGTTCTCGGATTTGAGCATAGGCGTATGCTAATGTCTACGGCTACGACCGTCAAGTGGTAATTGCGAGGTCCGTTGTTTAATAACGAATCGACCGATATGGCGACGTTAAAGGATGAGATAACTTATTTTTTTGACCCTTTTACGCTTTTATGCTAGGATTTACCAATAAGAGCTATTAACTTCACTGCGGAGAGAAAATGACCGGTAAAAAGAAGAGCCCCTTCGTGGCTTTTATTTTAGGTTTAGTAGGGCTTTGGCCGATTCTGTATTTCGCCGTTTTCGTGTTACTGTTGGTCTTCGCCGGCGAACGTACGGCCGAGTTCTCGTTGGAACCGAGGAGTACGCAGTTTAACCGATTAATACTGGCGTTTGCGTTGGGCGCAACGGCTTTGGTACAGATGACCGCCGTCGTGCTCGGGATAATCGCGCGGCTGCGGACTCCTAAGGGGACGCGGGGCCGCGGATTCGCGTTGGCCGCAGTGTTCACTGGCGCGTTGGGGTTCCTTTTTATAGCTACGTTGTTCGTAATATTCCTGGCGATATCCGCTCAATTTGCGCCGGACGACGGTGAACTTTCGGACGAAGAACGCGTATTGAGATGTAAAGAAAACCGGAAGCATATCGAGACGGCGCTCGGGCCGGATATGTGGGGGTTCGACCATCCGGATATGACCGTGGACATGGTCGCGGGACTCGATTTGTCGCCCGAAGGCGACCTTATAAACAACGATACCGGTATAATTTACATCGATCCCGAGTATTTGGACTGTCCGGCCGACGACGACCTGACCGACGCGGACTATTCGGCGGTCGTTAACCCGGACGGCATAATATCGGTCTTGTGTATTGATGACGTAGGAATCGCCGCAGGGCATAACGGCTGATAGGCATCTTAATATGGCAACCGAACCTAAATTTACGGCGCTCGAGCCCGAAATAGACTTCTTCGCGTATCTCAGGGTCATTGCTAGGCGGAAGTGGACCGCGATAATTATTTGTATAGCCGTACTCGCGATGACTGCATTGGTTAGTTTACGGATGCCGAAAGTCTACGAAGCGAATTGTACGATTAAGGTGTTTCAACAATCGCCGACGGTAGGCCTTTCGGAATTTTACGTCGGTTACGATCCCTATTTCTTAAGTACTGAAATGGAGATGATCAGGAGTCGGACTACGATCGGTAAGGTCGTTAACAGATTAGGTTTTTCGTACGAAGTAAAAAGCGCGAGTAAGGAGCTCGAAAACGCCGTTAAATCGGTAGAAGTCGCCCCGAATACTAAAAAGGGTACGTTGGTTATTGAGTTTACCGACGATAAGGGTAATTACGAAGTTACTTTCGACGAAAAACCTGTCGGTTTCGGCATATCCGGGCGCGAGTTCGAAAGCGAATTAGGTAAAGTACTTATAGACGCGCCTTTCGCGAAGAGAGGGCATCGGATAACAATAGCGATAAAGAATTTCGACGGCGTCGTTTCTAAAGTGAATTCGAAAATAAAGGTAGATCGCATCAAACAAGTCAACATGATTAATTTGACCGTTAGGGGCGAAAACCCCGAAGATATCGCCGCCCTCGCAGACGCTATCGCGGAAGAATACGTCGAAGTGAGCCTGTACGAGAAAAGGTTAAAAGTTACCTCTACCGTGAGGTTTATAGAAGACCAATTGCTAAGAACCGAAGCGACCCTGAACGATGCCGAAGAGGAATTAAAAGATTTCAAACGGCGCGAAAACCTC
>CBDUXC010000324.1:0-3053 GCA_965371065.1 uncultured bacterium | reverse complement strand
AGAGTAACGTACTGCCATAGATAGAATATCGCCAGGGCCGCGGCGCCTACGGCGATTGTGATTATACGGCGGAACCGGCCGTTGCGCTTCTTCGAACCCGTATCTCTCTCGATATGTCGACGGCGGAAAATACCCATCGTTTCTATAACTTCTCGGCGGTTCTCAGCCGGGCGGAACGTGCCGCCGGGTTAGTCGAGACCTCTTTTTCCGATGGTTTAATTACACGCTTATGAAGTAGTTCCAACGACCCTTCGCCGGCGGACCGTCGGAAGTATTTCTTCACGATACGGTCTTCGAGGGAGTGGTAGCTGATAACGAAAATACGGCCGCCCGGCGCGAGCAGGTCCACGGCCGCCGGAAGGCCGACCTCTAACGCACCCAGCTCGTCGTTCACGTAAATACGAAGCGCCTGGAAAACTCTGGTCGCGGGATGACGCCGGCCAACTCCGGTTGTAACCTTAGCCAACACTTCCACGAGGTCGCTCGTGGTCGCCATCGGCGCCACCCGCCGAGATTCGGCTATCGCGCCGGCTATCTTCTTCGCCGAACGCTCTTCGCCGAAGCGATAGAAAATATCAGCAAGTTCGTCTTCGGGAAGAGTGTTAACGACGGTCGCCGCAGTAAGACCGGCGGACGTATCGGCGCGCATATCCAACGGCCCGTTGACAGTGAACGAAAAACCTCGCGCCGGGTCGGCGATCTGGTCGGCCGACAGCCCCAGGTCCAACAGTACGTTAGCGGCCCGCCCACGGTATTCGGCCAGGATGTCGGCCGCGTCGGTAAAGTTGCCGTAGACGTAGCGGACCCGGTCGCCGAACCGGGCCAGAACCAACCGCGCCCGGTCCAACGCCTCCCGGTCCCGGTCAAGCCCGACGTAGACGTTATCGTCGGGTAAAAAAGGTAGGAACGCCCGGGCGTGGCCGCCGCCGTCGAGGGTTAAATCGACGAAGACCGCGTCCGGACGCTTCGTAAGCATACCGGCTATCTCGTCTACCAGTACCGGTACGTGACGGGAAACGAAGTCCCCTTCGCGTTCGGCGTTTGCGGCTGCGGCCGGCGCGTACATAGGCCTCCTCGGGCCGTAATACAGCTAAAACCGTATATCGAAGTCCTCGACCACTTCCTCAAACCGGTCGAGAGCAAGACGCTCGTACTCGTCCCAGACCTCGGCGGACCATATCTCCAGGCGATTGTAAACGCCGGCGATTACGACCTCCGAGTCCAAGCGGGCGTACCGACGCAGGTTCGGCGGTATCGTTATGCGCCCCTGCTTATCGGGTTTACACGTTACGGCGTTGGAGAAGATAGCGCGCGTGAAAGACCGGGCCCGCGCTTCGGTAATCGAAAGGTTGTTTATCTGCCGTTCGACGACCTCGCGCCAGTACTCGTAAGGGAATACGAACAGGGCGTTGTCGAAACCGACGGTGAGCTGGAAACTGTCTATGTCGTCGGCGGCGACGACGCCCCGGCGGAACGGCGCGGGAACCGCAACCCGTCCCTTCTCGTCCAGCGAGTACCGGAACTGGCCGTTAAAGCCGTAGTCCCAGGGGCTTTCGGCGAAGCCGGAGCCGTTGTTTTCGATTTCGTCGGTCATTTCGGGACGTTCACGTGCGCTTGAATTGAGCTACCCACAATTACCCACAATTCCCCACGCGGTCATTTTCGCAAATACCGTACCGCCTGTCAAGGAAAAAATACGAAAAAAACCACATCGGTGTTTTACGTAACATATTCGTATTTACGGTATACAACGATCCAGAACGCATATTCACTTACGGCGTTACCCCTGTTTTTCGTGCTTTTTTCTGATAAAATCTCGGCGGAGCTGGATGTGCGAAAGACGCCCGTTTACGTTGAAACGTCCGTTCGGTTACACAACTCCGCAAATAGTTTCCCCGGAGGAGTTGGTTGAATATGAAAGGTAAAAAGATAGACGAAATGCTACATAAAATCAGAGAAGAGCACTCGAAGGAACTCGAAGGGCTAACCGTCGAAGAAGAGGTCCACAGGGCAAACGAGTTGGCCGAGAAATACGCCGAAGAACTCGGTTTGCGGACGTTAAAAGCGGAAGACCGTTTAACAAAACCGGACCGTCGCCGTTAAAACGATCGAACGGAACATATACCGCACTTAAGCCGGAAGGTGGTTTCCGGCTTTCCGCTTTATCTACTAAAACGGTATTTTCGTTTAAGTCCCCGCCGCTATTTCTCGTTGAAACCTACGTACTTATCTGTTATAACTAGCGAAAACTTTCACGAACTCCGACCGGTAGGTAAAATCCTACTGACAATCGTTCAGTCAGAAACGTATAAAAGTTTACTCGTATTATCGGAACGCGTTATTTATGAGAGGATTATGATATGTCCTGTTTTCTGGACGATGAGATTTTAGCGCTCCGCCGCGAGGTTCGCAAGTTCGCCGCGAAGGAGCTCGCGCCCCGGGCCGCCGAGCTGGACCGCACCGGCGAGTTCCCCCACGAAAATGTCGCGAAACTCGGCGAGATGGGCCTTCTCGGGATGACCGTAAGCGAGGAGTACGGCGGCGCCGACTTCGGCTCCGTCGCCCTGGCAACCGCAATCGAGGAAGTAAGTTACGCGTGCTCGTCCACGGGCGTAATAATGTCCGTAGCTAACTCACTTGTGGCGCTCCCTATCTACCTATTCGGAAACGACCATCTAAAAGGTAAGTACCTCGAGCGGCTCGCCGCCGGCGAGATAATCGGCGCTTTCGCGCTGACCGAACCCGGCGCCGGCAGCGACGCCGCGAGCATCGCGACCACCGCGACGCGCGACGGCGACGAGTACGTGCTAAACGGATCCAAGCGCTTCATTACCAACGCCGAGGCGGCGCAAATCTTTCTGGTCTTCGCCGTTACCGATAAAGAAAAACGAGCCAAAGGCATAACCGCGTTTATCGTGGACCGGGACGCGCCCGGTTTCGAGGTCGGCAAACACGAGGACATTATGGGGATAAGAGCTACGGGCAACTGCGAGCTCAGTTTCGAGGACTGCCGGGTCCCGGTGGGGAATCTCATCGGCTCGGAGAACGGCGGC
>CBDUXC010000323.1:0-3062 GCA_965371065.1 uncultured bacterium | reverse complement strand
CCATCGCTACGCCTATGTCGGCCTCTTTGAGGGCCGGCGCGTCGTTGACGCCGTCGCCGGTCATCGCGACTACAGCGCCCAGCTTCTTCAGCGCCCGTACTATGCGCAGCTTATGGAAAGGCGTTACCCGCGCGTAAACCTGGGTAACGGCTACTTTGTCCGCCAGGCGTTCGTCGGAGATTTCGTCCATCTCACGGCCCGAGAGTATCAGGTTGTCGTCGGTAAGGATGCCCAGTTCCTCGGCTATAGCGGCGGCGGTGGCCTGGTGGTCGCCGGTAATCATAATAGGGCGGATGCCGGCGAGGCGGCATTTCCGGACCGCGTCGTAGACCTCGGGCCTCGGCGGGTCGGCGATTCCAAGGAACCCGGAGAAGGTCATTTCTTCCTCGATGTCTTTGGTAATCTCGGTCCCGCGGTCAAGGCGCCGGTACGCCACGGCCAGTACGCGAAGCCCGCGTCCAGCCATCTCGGCGTTCACGGACGCGAGTTCGTCGGCGACCTCCGCGACGTCGACTACGCCGTCGGGCATTTCGGCCGACGTAGACCTTTCGATTATTACCTCCGGCGCGCCCTTCATAATCGCGAGCAGCGAACCTGAGGCATCGTCGTAAACGGCCGTCATCCTCTTGCGTCCAGAGTCGAAGGGTAACTCGTCCACGAAACCGATACCCGACTTCATCGCCGCGTAGTCCAGACCGGACGAGAGCGCCGCTTCGATTATCGCGTTTTCGGTCGGGTTCGTCTTCGCCGCGTCCAGGGATACGTCGTCCCTCTCGTAGGTTTTAATAAAGTTTGCCGTACATAGCAGAGCGCGGGAAAGTAAGCCGCGTACTTCTTCGCCGATATCGTCGGCGGTATCGTAACGCTTTCCGCCGACGTACGCGTTTACGAGACGCATTTCGTTGCGGGTGAGGGTCCCGGTCTTGTCGGAGCAGATGACCGTGGTGGAACCGAGCGTCTCGACGGAGCTCAGCCGCCGTACGATGGCGTGGCGTTTTACCATACGTTGAACGCCCAGGGCCAGGGCGATAGTAACGACCGCCGGAAGCCCCTCGGGGATCGCGGCGACAGCCAGGCTGACGGCCGTAAGGAACATCTCCTGCGGCGGTACGTCCCGGAGCAGCCCGAGACCGAATATTACGGCACATATCGCCAGAGTTGCCCAGAGGAGTACCTTACCTAGCTTACGGAGCCGCGCCTGTAGCGGAGTTTCCTCGAGCGCCACCTCCGAGACCATCGTGGCGATGCGCCCGAGTTCGGTCTTCATCCCCGTCGCGAAGGCGACGCCCAGCCCCCGACCGTACGTGGCGACGGTACCCATAAAAGCTACGTTCACCCGGTCGCCGATGGATGTCTTCGGCTTCAGCACGGCCCCTGCGTTCTTCTGCACCGGTTCCGATTCGCCGGTCAAGGCTGCTTCGTCGACCTCGAGGCTGTGCTCTTCGGCCAGCCGGAGGTCGCAGGGAATGCGGTCGCCGGCGCCCACGGCTACGAGGTCGCCCGGTACTATCTCGGCGCCGTCTATGAGGACTTCCCGGCCGCCGCGGACGACGGTCGACCTGGGCGCGGCCAGTTCCTGGAGCGCCTTCAGGGATTTTTCGGCCCGGTACTCCTGGACGAAGCCCAGTATCCCGTTGAGCATTACTATAGCCAGAATCGCCGATGCGTCGAGGAACTCGCCCAGAAACGCAGAGACGATACACGCGGCGATAAGAATGAGAACCAGTATTTCGATGAACTGCCCGAGGAAGAGGGAGAGGAGAGGACGTCCGCCCGTCGTTTTCAGGACGTTGCGGCCGTACTGCGTCAGACGAGTAGCCGCTTCGGCGTCGCTCAGACCCGAAGTCGCCGACGTGCGGTATTCCTTCACGATGTCGGCAAGGTGCCGCGCGTGAACGTCGCCCGCGTCTACCGTTATCAGATTGCCTTCTTTACCCGTTTTCATCGGACTTTACCGGAACGGTCGAGCTCATAACGATTATGGCCGCGCCGAGGACCGCCGCCAGGAGCAACCCCGTACGGGCGAACCCCATAAGGGGTATAAGTAGAACGCTGACGACGACCGCGCCGACCGCGCTTCCCACCAAATCAACGCCGTAAAGCAGTCCGGCGGCCCGCGGGCGCCCCGTCTCTTCCAACAGGCGGACCGCCGCCGGGAACTGCAGCCCGCCGGCCAGTCCGGCCAGTCCCGCCAGCAGGAGGAACAAGACGTGTATCAAAAGGTCCGGTAGTAAGACGCCCCAATTACCGATGAGATAGAATACCGGCGTAAGGCCTATTGCCAGAACCGCCGTAAACCCGAGAATATTAACGATGTTCTGCCGGTCGTCAAGGGCTTTTTTCGCTGCTCGCGCTCCATAGTACCAGCTACCGGCGGCGAGACCTCCCATAAACGCCGCGACTACCAGCGCCACTTCCAGGTAAGACGAACCGAAGACCGATTGGAAACCGAGGATTATGAGTATCTCCAGCGATATCTCGGCGGCGCCCTGAACCCCAACGGCCGTAACCGCCGCCCGGCGCGTCCAATCGGGAGTGCGTTTCCTTATCAGTAACCATAAACCTGCGAATATCGTGATGCCGACGATAAGGTGCCACAGGCGCAAGCCTCGGGCTTTTACGAGCAGGTCCTTCTCCCACCCGCCGGCCTTGGCGGCCCAGAGGGTCATCGCGAAGTAGTAGGACGTGGGGTTGAAATCCCGATTGAGCGCTCCCGACTCGGCCAGAAGCTTTCTCAGGTCGGCCCGGCGGTCCGGCGTGATTATGGTCCCGATGACTCCCGGCGCCGAGGTTATCGTCCGTATCGTTGCCGTGTCCTTCGCGTCTCCCGGTTCTTCTATACCGCCGGGCGCCGCCGTTTCGCCGAAGACTTCTTCGGCGACTACCGAAGCCGGCTCCGTCGTGTCGGCATAAATCCGGGCGCCCCGGTAGTACTCGTTCACGATACCGCGCTCGGCCAGCGCCACGTCGAAGAACCCGGCGTCGGTTTCCAGCTCGGCGCCGTCCGAAGCGAGGAATACTATGCGGTCGACGGGTACCGCCGCCGTCTCGTCGAAGACTTC
>CBDUXC010000322.1:0-3088 GCA_965371065.1 uncultured bacterium | reverse complement strand
CATCAGGGTCGGCGAGTTGGGTATGAACAAACGCTTCGCCGTAATCTCGTAGAAGCACCGGGCCGCCGATTCAAGGTCCGCCGCCGGATTGTACGTACGGTCGCCCGCCGCGACGGCCCACGCGACCCGCCAGAACATATCCCGAGGGTCCTCGATTGTATTGCCGGCCTCGTCCTTTCGTAAGTACCGACGGGTTAGCACTTCCAACGCGTTGTCGGAAAGTTCGAGTTCCGGTTCCTCCCAGTCGCCGCGGCCGTCGCCGTCCGTTCCGTCGGGATATACTTCCCATCCGGCCGTCGCCACCTCGGCCCGGGCCCGGACGACGCTGTCTACGACCGAATCGTTGACGACCGAGAGCCCGGCCAGCTCCTCGACGGTCTCGACGATAATACACTCCGCCAAACTGCCCCGGATGTCCAACTCGCCGAGGATGTCCCTGGCCTTTTTTCGGGAGGCGTAGACGTCCATCGCTTTTTTACCTTTTACCGCCATCGCTTCCACCGAAATTTACGGGCAAAATAAAACCCTCCGCCGGCCCCGTTCAGGTGCAAAAGCGGAAGGTGGATTATCATAATCTATTTAACATGCTGATAAAGAACCCGAATTGTTACATCGTTTTATATAATACAACGCGGATATATACCTATGTAATATATGACCGCTGATACACTATATCTAGGAGCGTCAAGGAGTATAGACCACTATATATAGTGTGTCAAGAAAAAAAAGGGCGTTGAACCGGATTTTTTTACGTGCTATATATGACATTTTCTTAAATACGCGATAAACCCCGCCGGCCGGCGGGGTGAGTGCTGCGCCGTCTTATTAACTTTATACGGCGCCGGCGAACTCGTTTTTGACCTCGTCCCAAAGCGTCGCGCCTTCAAGAGATAGCTGGATGCCGTCCGGTACTCCCTTCGCGATGCCGTCGGAGTACTTCGACATAGACGTTTCGGCTTTACCCATAAGCGCAAACATCTTATCGTATTCGGCTTTATCTTTCTCGGCCGCTTCGACGGCTTCGTATTCTTCTTTCATTTCGCCGAACACTACGGCGAAACCGTTGTAAGCGGCTGAAAGCTCGTCTGCACCGGTATTGCTCTGGTTGTGGGTCTCCATATATTCGTTCACGTCGTAGAAGACCTCTTTGAAGTCCTCCTTCATCGCCGTTAAGTCAACGGTTTCCTCGGTCGGTTCTTCGGTCGGTTCCTCCGTCGGTTCCGCCACTTCGGTTTCGCCGTGGGTTTCTTCGATATGTTCGTTAAGGGCTTCTTTGCTGTCGAAGACTTCGCCGCACTCCTCGCATTTGTACTCCTCGCCGCCGCAGGCGAACATCGCGAGAGCCAGAGCGAAAGTTAACGGTATAATAAATAGGTCCCTCATAATCCCTCCTGTACGGTTTCGTATATCCCGGTTATTTTATTCGATATTTTGGACCTGCTCGCGGACCTGCTCGAGTATCTCCTTCAGTTCCACGACCGCCGACGAAATCTTGGGGTCATGGCTCTTCGCTCCTATCGTGTTCGTTTCCCGGTTGAGCTCCTGCACCAGGAACTCGAGCCGGCGCCCGACGCGGCCTTTGTTTCCTAGGGTCTCGAGCACCGCGTCTATATGCGTGCGGAACCTCGTTATCTCTTCGGCGATGTCGGACCTTTCGGCGAATAGGATGACTTCCGCGTCGACGCGTTCACCCGAAATTTCATTAGCACCCAACGCTTTGGCCCGAGCCCGCAGCCGGTCCCGGTAGTCCGAGAGCATTTCCGGCGCGCGCGCTTCTATGCGCCCGATTATCTCGTCCGCGGATTTAAAACGTTTTTCCAGGTCCGCCGCCAGCTTGGCGCCTTCGGTCCGTCTGGACGTTACGACCTGCTCGAATGCGCCGGCCGCGGCGGCCAGGACCGCGTCGCCGAAGCCGTTGTCGCCGGTTTGTTCGACGATTTCTATCAGCTCCGGGCGTGCCGCTATTACGTCGATGGAAACCTTTTCCTCGATCCCGAGTAGCCATTTTGCCCGGTCGAGTTCTTCGCCGAACTTTTTAACCAGGTCTTCGTCTACGGTTACGGTACGGTCGCCGCAAACGATACCCGTGCATTTAACCGTTATGTTAATCCGGCCCCGGTTTACGTGTTCGGCCGTCGTTTCCCGCAGGGCCATCTCGACGGCACCTTGGTCCCGCAGCCCGTGTACCGAAATATCCAGGTAGCGCGAGTTTACAGTAAGGACCTCTACGATTACCTTTCCGCCGTGGTAATCGACTTCCCCCCGACCGAAACCTGTCATGCTCAGGACCATAGTCGTTCTTTTAACCCTCCGGCGGCCCGCTCGAGCATAACGCCGCGCTGTAATCCCCGGATTTTTCCGGGTGCAATAGCAAGTCCACCGTTCGGTCGCACCATTCTATAAACCACTGGTAGTAGCCGGCGCCGAAGGCGAACGTGGACAGGCGGCCGGGCGTCATCGCATCGTCTTTGTCAAGGACGTCGGATATATAGTTCTCCATCTCCCGGAGTTTTTCTTCGTGCTGTCGCCGCCAGGCAAGGATTATTTCAACCGCTTCCTCGGCCGGTAGCTTGTCGAAGAAAAACGTCCTTACGAGGAACTCCACCCGGTTGATGTTCGCGTCCGATTGTTCCATAAGCCAGGTGCGGAACGCCGATTTGCCGGAGTCGGTGCAGTAGTAGACTTTTTTATTCGGGCGACCTTCCTGCTGTTCGACCGAAACCTCGACGGACCCGTCTTCCGAAAGCTTCGCCAACTCTCTGTATATCTGGCTGGTTGAAGCTTTCCAGAAGAGTTCCTGGGATTCTTCGATTATCTTGGAAAGGTCGTAACCGCTGAGCGCTTTATCCGTTAAAAGCCCCAAGAGCGCGTACCTGAGCGACCCGAAGATCGGCGAGGCGTTTCGCATGGCGTTGACCGGGTGGGCCATCGAGGTCGTCGTCGATGAATTGGGCTACGACACGGAGCCAGAGGTTTCGTTCTACGTCGACCCCGAGAGCGGCGACTTTGGCATCGAGGTCGAGTGGGAAGACACGAGACTGCTGTTTCAGGCAGAAGGACCGGTCGGCGCGCTGGAGCAGTTCGAAGA
>CBDUXC010000321.1:0-3092 GCA_965371065.1 uncultured bacterium | reverse complement strand
CATAATAGGACAAACCGGCCGATAGTTTTTCCCGTCTTGCCGCTTTTGAAAAACCAGGACCATACATATCCGGCGACCAGCGCGGCCGGAAGAACGGCGGGCATCAAGTAACGGATGCTTGTCTCTTTCAATAAAAGTACCCAGGCTATTAAAATTAAGACCACGAAGATAAGGAGTAAAGACGCCGTGAAGAAACGTTTACGAACGAAAATAATCCCGGGTATTAAGGCCAAGTATAACGGACCCGGGATGCCCTGGCCCCACAAGTTCGGTTTAAACGTGATATAGAGGGGGATTAATAGTTTGTAATACCACGGGCCTTTTGGGCCGCGATAGTTCCCGGTCGAGAGAAAAGCGATTACAGCGTCAAAAAACGAATTGATCTCGGCGCCACGTTCCCATTCTTCATAACGTACGACGTCGTGAACAGTATACCCCGTGAAGGAACCGGTGGCTGCATAGTTGTTTATATAGTAGGGGAGTGCGAAGAAAAAGGCTAGCGAGAAAACTATAACCAACATTGCAACCGAACGCTTTATCTTGAATCCGGCGGAGATTAAAACGGCGCCGTAAACGATAACCAGCACCGGCGCCAGAACGAGCCATTGCATCCGGGATCCGGCGGCGAACCCGAGAAAAAAACCGGCGATTACCGCGGCCGCAATTGGGTTCTTCCTTCCGTATAATAGAGCGAAAACACCTAACGCCAGGAAAAGGGCGAACGGAATGTCGCTCATCGCGTTAGACCAATAGGCCGCGAACAGGGGTGTAGTAGCGATAATAACCGCGGCGTACAATCCGGCGGACTTTCCGAACAAGCGCCGGCCCGCCGAATAGGCCGTGAGTATTAAACATAAACTCGCGGCAAACGCGAACAGCCTTGATATTTGATCGGATCCTAACAGGAGGCCGTACGCGTAGAGCATATTCCACGCTTGGGGAAACGATGACTGGTGGATGTCGTACTGGAAGGATATAATCCCGTTGTCTATATAACGTTTCGGAAGCTCTAAGTGGTACCATAAAGCGTCGTTGCGTAATTCGGGGCCGAAGGCTACGACGAAGAACGCGGCCGCAAGAACCGCGATTATCGCGACCGCGATTCGCCGTTCGACGGTCGTTGTGTTTTTTATGAATCGGCGTACCGATTTAAAGAATTCGCCGAGTTCTTTTCTCAAGGCTCTCGGTTGGTAAGCCGCGGCGGTCAGGCTGAACGCCAGTACGGTGAATCCGACACCCTCTGTGAATAACCCGGCGAAACCCAGCGTTGTAAAGAGTGTCGAGACCGTTAAAGCCCCCAGCACGAAACTCCACGTTAGCCTTTCGACCGGCGTCAGTTTGAAATCCGCGAAAGATAATATAGCCCTGCCTGTGAAAAATAGGCCGAGAGAAGCGGCAAGAAAGAGGAAAAGGTTTAACAGGTTGCTTATCATACGAAACCGTGGAGGAGAAAATATATAAAACAGGTAATTACGCCCAGGATCCAAACGCCCAAGACGATAGTCGAATAGGGATGGAAACGGAATTGGGAATTTTTAGTAGACGATTTATGCATCGTGTACCCTAACTAGTCGATATATAACTAATAGACGTTTGCCCTAACGGCGTTCAACTCATTATAGGGACGGTATTAGAGAAAAAGGTCCGCGTAATAAATAATAGTATATCGAGACGGATTCTACTCGCAGGAAACAGGAGACCGTTCAGTAACCTATTACGATGAAGCAGATTACCAAACTGATCGAGGGCTTTCAAGGGATTTATGGAAGCCGGTCCCCATCAGCGGACCTAAAATAAAACCTCCCGTTCCAAGCGCAAACGGAACTATATTACTTTCTCGCCTTTTTTCTGGCGCGCGTGTCTAAACCGCGGATATTTTAATCAAATAACAACTTCGTATACCCGTCCGCCTTTTTACGTTTTCAACTCCCGGAAAAGGCTACTCTCGGGTTTTTCCGCGGTCTTATTAACGGCATGCTTAAGGCGTAACTGCTTAATACGAAATTATTAGCTAAAGACCGAAAGTTCGGGACATACTCCCTCCAACGCCAAAGGCACCGAAAGTTTTCTAAAAATAATAGTTGCAACGATATACGGAACGTGTTAGGTTGCCACGCTCTATTAACTGCCTTTTTACGTACTAGACTACGGAACAACCCGGTTATGGTACGGAGTTGCCCAAAGTGTAAGAATTCCACGGACGAAGAGGAACTGTTCTGCGGTAAATGTGGTTTTCCTCTCGTTCGAAGGACGCATTATGCGGAGCTTAAATCTGTAGCTGTCCTTTTCGCCGACCTTAAGGGTTTTACCGGGCTCGCCGAGAAACTCAAACCAGACCGTACCGCCGACGTAGTAAACAGGTGTTTCCGGGTTTTAGACGGCGCCGTTTACCGATACGGCGGTATTGTCGATAAGCATTTGGGCGACGGTCTGATGGCGCTGTTCGGCGCACCTATCGCCGTCGAACGGGCCGCCGAACGGGCGGTACTGGCCGGTCTCGCGATGCAGGAAGGTATACAAGCGTTAAGTTCAACTTCCGTCGAACGTACCGGCGTATCTTTATCGTTAAGGGTGGGTATTGACCTCGGGACGGTCTACTTCGGCGAGGTCGGTTCGACCGGCGAAGTATCCGCGATAGGGGACGTCGTAAACCGAGCCGAACGTATCGAAGAAGCTTGCCCACCGGGCGGCGTTCTTGTGAACGAGCCGTTAAAAAACGTAACCTCGTCGTTTAAATATGAACCGTCGGGCAAGGTTCAACTTCGGGGACGGGAGGGAGCTTCGAACGTCTGGCGGGTAACCGGAATATTAGACCCGGGTATCCGTTGGGAGACGATCGGTTCTTCCGAGCTGGTCGGCAGAGACGAAGAGTTCGGTAAGTTGGCCGGGTACTTGGAACGCGCGGTTTCGGGCGAACGCGTTATCGTAGGCATCGTCGGCGCTACAGGATACGGAAAGTCGACGGCCGCCGCCCAGGCCGTCCGCCGCGCCGAACTGGCGGGGATGCGCGCTTTCTTATGCGAGTGTAACCCTTATACAAAGTCCGTACCCTATCATCCGTTCCGGCCCGCCTTCGCGAAAGCTCTTGGGGT
>CBDUXC010000320.1:0-3105 GCA_965371065.1 uncultured bacterium | reverse complement strand
CTGATGACCGAACCGACGGAGACCGAGACGAAAGAGACTCTTGACGCGTTTGCCGGCGCCCTGCGTGAAATCGTAAGCGAGTTGAAGGAGAACCCGGAAGCGTACAAGGAAGCGCCCACGCGCGCGCCGGTCCGCCGCCTGGACGAAGTTAAAGCGAACCGGAAGCCGGTGCTTACGTGGGCGATGGTCGAGGGTGAGTGAGGTTAATCGTCGAGAAGGGGTATTCGCCGGCCGAAAACATGGCGCGGGACGAGGCGCTGTTTCGGGAGTTTCCGGACGCCGGCGAACCCGTATGGCGTATCTATACCTGGGAACGACCGGCCGTAACCTTCGGGCGTCTGCAACCGTACCCGGGGGAGAACGCGACGGTTCCGGTCATTAGACGGCTGACCGGCGGCGGAATTGTGCCCCACGGCGTGGACCTTACCTACTGCGTCATACGGGAACGGCGTCGGGGGCACGAGAACTACCGAAGTATAATCGAGGTGTTGGCGGACGCATTCCAGGCGTTGGGTATAGACTGCGAGGTTTGGGAAGAGGAGGAAAGGGGCGCCGCCGGACGGTGTTTTGCGTCCCTTGCGCCCTTCGACATATACGTTAACGGGAGGAAGCTGGCGGGGTGCGCCCAGTACCGCACGAGGGACGCGGTCATGCACCACGGTTCCATCGCTAACGGCGCGCCGCCGGCGGAGCTCGCGGCGTTGAACGTTTGGGACCCCTATTCGGCTATAACCGTTGAGGAAGTTCTGGGTAGAAGGTTGAACCCGGCCGAGTTAGCCGAAGCGGTTGAATTGGTTTTTACTTCCTCGCCCGTAGGTATAAAAAGGGGAAATTTAACAAGAGACGAAGAGAGAGCGGCGGACGGCTTAGTCGATAAGTATTCGTCCGACGCGTGGAACGAAAAAGCCTTATGGGAATCATAGGGCCGGAAGCATTTTGGAGGAACCGATGAGGTATACGTTATATTTGGCGGCGGGTTTCACGGTGGCGCTTTTAATGATCGGCGGCGTCAACTGCGCGGGCGATAAGTACGGCGACGTGCCGGACGACGAGGTGGTCGCCCGTGTGGGCGACCGCGTGCTCACCGCCGACCACCTGGACGAGATGGACCGGCTCCAGCGATTGAGGAAAGCGCCGAAGTATCTGACCAAAGAGGAACTGATGGACGACTGGGTCAGAAGCGAGGTTATTTACCAGGAAGCGCTCAAGCGCGACCTTCACAAGGAACCGGACATAGAGAAAGCGCTCATAGCCGCCGAGAAGTCCATTCTCATCCAGATGTTCTGGCAAAAGTACATCTACGACGTCAACCCGGAGCCGGACGACGAAGGCGCCCTCGAGTACTACGAGAAAGTAAAGGACCGGGATTACAAGGCCGCGACCGAAATGTACTGGCTCCTGGAGTTGGCGGTCGGGGACCCCGAAGCAGTAGAAGAGGTTAACAGCGAGTTAGCCGAGGGGAAAGGCTTTGAATCTATCGTGCGCGCTCACTCGATTATGCCTAATAAAGCCGGGGGCGGTAATATGGGTTACGTTAAGTTGACCAATATACCGCCCAAAGCCCGTGAAGCTATCGAAAGCGTTGCCGTCGGCGACACCGTAGGCCCTCTCGATATGGGGAAGTTTATATACTATTACAAAGTCGAGGACCGCATCGGCCCGGGCGAGTACCTGAAACCTGAGTCGCTTGATATAGCCTACTTGCGGGATAAGGCTAAAGTCGGGAATTGGGCGGAGGAAGCCGGGCGCCTGGGCGAAGAGCTCTACGCTGAAGCCGACATCGAAGCCCACCCGGAGAACATACGCACGACGACCATCGAGATGCTCGAAGACGCCGAAAGTCCGATAGGCGGAGAAAAGGAGTAAGCGGGCGGCAAATGTACCGGGACCTGGCATCCATACAGGAAGCGCGGGACGCGGTGGCCCGGGCACGGGGAGCCCAGGACGGGTTCGCAGAGTTCTCCCAGGCGCAGGTGGACCGGGTCGTCCGGTCGGTAAGCGAGGGCGCCCGGTCGGCGAGCGAACGACTTGCCCGGACGGCCGTCGAAGAGACGGGAATAGGCCGCTTCGAGGATAAGGTCGTCAAGAACCGGTTTGCCGCGGTCGACGTCTACGAGTACATCGCCGACCTGAAGACCTGCGGGATATTGAACGGCGACGAGGACGCCGGCGTCTGGGAAGTCGCGGTACCGGTCGGCGTCATCTGCGGCATTACGCCCGTTACAAATCCCACGTCGACCGTTATCTACAACGCGCTCATCGCGTTGAAGTCCCGGAACGCTGTCGTCTTTTCGCCGCACCCGTCGGCGGGCCGGTGTACGCTGGAGGCGGCCCGGGTCGTGGGGTCCGCCGCCGAACGGGCCGGCGCACCCGCCGGCGTAATCGAATGCCTGACGGTCCCGACGCTGGAAGCCGCCCAGGAACTGATGAAACACGACGACGTGGACCTGATACTGGCGACCGGCGGGACCACGATGGTCCGGGCGGCGTACTCGTCCGGGAAACCCGCTTACGGTGTCGGCCCGGGTAACGTCCCGGCGTACGTGGACCGGTCCGCCGACGTGCCGAACGCGGCCCGGTGTATCGTCGCCGGTAAGACGTTCGACTACGGGACCGTATGCTCGTCGGAGCAGGCCGTCGTCTGCGACGAGCCGATTAAAGCCGAGCTTATAGAAGCACTCAAACGCGAAGGCTGCTACTTCCTTTCCGACGACGAGAAGGACCGCGTGGGGAAAACCCTGGACGCCGGCGGATACATCAACCCCGAGGTTGTCGGGCGCCCGGCGACCAGGATAGCGGAGCTCGCGGGCATCGGCGTTCCGATGGATACGAAGGTTCTGGTCGGCTTCGAGGACCGGGTCGGTCCGGACGCGCCGTTCAGCTGGGAGAAGATGTCGCCGGTTCTGGCGTTTTATACGGCAAACGGGTGGCGGGCCGGTTGCGAACGCTCCATCGAGATACTCGAGTACCGGGGCCTGGGCCACACGATGGTCATCCACGCCCGGGACGAGAAAGTCATCCGGGAGTTCGCGTTGCACAAACCGGTGTCGCGGCTCATCGTGAACACGATGGGAACCCACGGCGCGATCGGTCTTTCCACCGACT
>CBDUXC010000319.1:0-3107 GCA_965371065.1 uncultured bacterium | reverse complement strand
TAATCGGCAGCTCGGCCAGTATCTGCTCCAGCAGCCCCGGAGCAACCTTGCTGGCTCAACCGGCGCAGGTAACCATTTGCGTCAGTTTAATTTCTTCCCGCTTGTCTTCGGTTTCTGACATCGGCACGGACGGTAACATACGAAAGTATATTAATCAACTACGTTATATATAACCGCAGGAGTTATATATAAAAGTACGTTTATTAAAACGGCCGGGTTATCGGCTTATTTAACGTTGGTGTAACGGTGCATATTAACCGTATTGACCGGTAAGGGACGTTATGGTATGTTCGACGTACTTTTAATACTGAGGAGAGAGGAACCTATGCCTACGAAATTCGAGAAGCTTGTAGAGGAGTACCTTGAAGAAGACCGTAAATTAAGTCCCGTCAGCTCCACGTTTGAAGGGATTCACGATTACGACGACCTGTGGGATGACTACAGCCCGGAAGGATTGGAACGCTATTTAGCCCACTATGCCGATTGGCGCGGCAAGTTCGACGGCGCCGACGACGGCCTGGGACCGACGGAAGAAATAGACCTGGACTACTTGCGGTCGTCGTTCACGTCGAAGGAGATATACGTCCGGGAGTTGGACGTTCTCGGGAAGAACCCTTTATGGGCCGTAAACACGGTCATATATACCCTCTACATAATGCTCGTTCGGAACTACGCGCCGCCGGCCGACCGGGCCGAGAAGCTCGCGGCACGGCTAGAGGGCGTCCCGTCGTTCCTGGAAGGCGCGAAGAAGTCGCTGAAGAAACCCGTAGAGCTGTACACGGGTATCGTTTCCGAAATGATAGAGAGCGGAAGCGGCTTCGTCGGGAAAGCCTTACCGGAGGCGTTAGGGGACACGCCCGGCGGCGAGCGTATCGCCGACGCGGCACCCAAAGCCGCCCAGGCGCTCGTGGACTTCGTCGCGTACGCGAAAGGGCTTTCCCAGTCGCCCGACTACGCGGCCGGTAGGGAGATATTAAACGCGCTGCTCGCCGACGTACATTTGCTCGATTACGACGCCGACGGCCTGTTGAACTTCGGGCGCGAGATGTTTGACGCGATAAACGGGCAGATGGCGGAAATGGCCGACAGGATAGAACCGGGCGCCGAACCGGGTGACATACTTGCGAAGCTGAAGGAGAACCGCCCGGCGGCCGACGAAGTGCTCGACTTCTATGTGGACCTGATGAACCGGACCAAACAATTCGTGATAGACAACGACATAGTAACGATACCTACGAACGAGGTGCTCGAGGTCGTCGAGACGCCCGAGTTCGAGCGGAGCACGATCCCCTTCGCGGCGTATATGCCGCCGGCGCCGTACGAGGACGACCAACGCGGTTTCTTCTACGTTACGCCGGCGGACCCGGAAGCGCCCGAGGACGAAATCGAACAGAAACTCCGCGGCCACTTCAAGAACAAAGCGCTAATCACGGCCCTTCACGAAGGGTACCCGGGACACCATCTTCAGCTCTGCGTCGCGAACGCCCACCCGAACCCGGTCCGCAAGGAATCCGGCTCGACGGTCTTCGTCGAGGGGTGGGCCCTCTACTGCGAGGAGATGCTGCGGGAGCAGGGGCTTTACACCGACGACGAGACGGTGCTCGTCCAGAAGCGGGACAAGCTCTGGCGCGCCTCCCGGGTCATCATAGACGCGTCGCTTCACACCGGGAAGATGACTTACGACGAAGCGGTGGCGTTCCTCGTCGACAACGTCAAGATGGAGCCGGTGAACGCCGAGGCCGAGGTCAAGCGCTACTCGTACACGCCGACCCAGCCGATGAGCTACCTGGTGGGCGAGTACGAGATATATAAGATACTCGAGAAGTACCGCGTGGCGAACCCGGACGCGACGCTCAAGGAGTTCCACGACGAGCTTATAAGCCACGGGTCCCTACCGCCGGCTCTGGTGGGGAAGGAGATGGCGGGGGGGTAATATACCGACAATCGGGTTTTCGAATGAGAAAGAGCGGCGCTCTTCGAAGGGCGCCGTTTTATTGTTGTTAATCGTAACGGATTGGAACCCGTTTAGTATAATATTTTCCAATTGACTTTCGTATCGTCTCGGGTTATATATTATTATACACAACGAAAGGAGGTGTGCGAATTGGATAACGATAGGTATGAAGGGGCGCTGAAAGAAGCCGAGGAGGAAATAAAGAAAGCTATACTAAAGTTAAAATCAACGGCCGCTGGCTTCGATGACCCGTTGAAAGCTCAGACTTCGTGTTTCCCGGGTTGCATAAAGTGCGATGCGTCTTGTATAGGGGGGTATGCTTTTGGTGGTGGTTTTGGATGCGAGAACTCCTGTATCACGTTTGCTGAGTTATAAATCGACCGTTCGTAATGGGCGAAGTCGTACCAGTTGACGGCCCAGGTTATTACCGGCTTCCTTCGGGAACTTATGGGTTTTACTCGGGAAGGGGTATATTATGGGTTTTATCGACGAAACGGGTAAAATGTACTTGACATCGGGGAAGAAAAGACGTGTTTTAAAAAGGTAGTAATCGTTAAGAATGGGATAATCGGAATGGGGGTGTGCGAATTGAGTAACGCTAACTATGAAAGGGTTCTGAAAGAAGTCGCGGAGGACGTAAAGAAAGCTGTAATGAAGTTAAAAGCAACGGCCGCTGGCTTTGATGACCCGTTAAAAGCTCAGACTTCGTGTTTACCGGATTGCATAAAGTGTAATGGGATTTGTATAGTGCGATCTGCTTGTACAGATTTTGGATGCACGGGTGGGTGTTTTACGCTTGGTGAATTATAGATCGGCCGTTTATAACCGGGGAAGTCGTACCAAGTAACGGCTGAGGTTATTACCAACTTCGTTTGGGAATGTACGGGCTTAAACGGGGAAACGGTATGTTGTGGATTCTATTGAAGAGACGGGCGAAATATACTTGACAGGCGCGAAGAAACGATGTATTTTAATAAGGTAGTAATCGTTAAGAATGGGATAATTGGAAAGGGGGTGTGCGAATTGGATAACGATATCTATGGAAAGGCTCTGAAAGAAGCCGGGGGGGACATAAAGAAAGCTATAATTAAGTTAAAAGCAACGGCCGCTGGCTTCGATGACCCGTTTAAAGCTCTTGCTTATTGTTCTCCGG
>CBDUXC010000318.1:0-3124 GCA_965371065.1 uncultured bacterium | reverse complement strand
GCCGGAAGTAACGTAACCGACCTGGAAGAAAAGGAGCTAATCCGCGTACGCCGCCGGGAGTTTGGGTTTATCTTCCAGCGTTTTTATTTCATATCGACCCTTACCGTCGCCGAGAACGTGGCGCTGCCGTTAACGTTCGACAATGAGCGCAACGTTAAAGAATCCGAAAAGGACGAAGCTGAATGGGGCGCCTTGCGTTTCTTAATGGGCGACTATAAACACGACCCGGTAAACGAAGCGTTGAGACGCGTCGGGTTGCCCGGAAAGGGCCGAGAAAGAATAAGTAAACTGACAAGCGGCGATAA
The DNA here is from genome assembly GCA_965371065.1 of uncultured bacterium. Taxonomy (GTDB): domain Bacteria; phylum RBG-13-66-14; class B26-G2; order WVWN01. The sequence continues at coordinate 2,819 of CBDUXC010000318.1, read as the reverse complement.
ACAAAAGGTCGCCGTCGCCCGGGCCCTGGTAAACAACCCTCGCGTCATCCTGGCGGACGAACCGACCGGCCGGCTGGAGCCGGTGGGCCAGGACGAAATATTCGCTCTGTTCCGTAAATTAGCCGACTCGGGAACGGCGTTCGTCGTCGCGACCCGCGACCCCGGCGCGGCGGCCCTGTGTGACCGAACGATATACCTTCAAAACGGTAAGATAGTACCGAAAGAAGAGAGCTGGTTGTCCCGTTAGCGTATCGTACGCTGACTCAAAACCGCCAAAACTTAAAAACGACCGCGTGTAACGGGATATTTGAGTAGCGGCCGTTTTTTATGTTTTCCCTTGATTCCCGCTTACCTAAATGGTATATAATTCGCGGCGATTCCTTTTAAAAGCGTATGATTATCGAACGGTAAGGGCGCATAGCTCAGCTGGCAGAGCGCTACTTTCACAGAGTAGATGTCACAGGTTCGAGTCCTGTTGCGCCCAAGATGTAGTTATATTATACTCCGGCGCAGGAAACCCGAAATGGCCAAAGAAAACCGCGTTGAAGATTCGCTGATCGAGAAGATACTCACGGTAAGAAACGAAAGTTTGCGCCGGGGAGCGGACCGGCTTTTCGGTCGGTTCCTGGTAAACTGGCAGAGGAGGCAAATACTTTCGCGCCACAAAGTCGGCATAAAAATCGTAAACGGCATCGACGAAATAGCCGAATATACGGTATGGTCTTCCGACGGACGCTACTGGGACAAATACAAACCGAATATAACAGAAGAAGAGGTCTGGGTTATATGGTCCTACGACCTGTCCTACATAGAACGGGTGGCGTCCGAATGCGAAGCGATTATAGAAAAAGACATAGACGCAGAAACCCGTAAGGATATAAGAAAAGTTAGCAGAGAAGAAACGGAAAACGGTATTAACGAAAGCTCGTAATTTAAAGAACGCACGCGGTTAACAGCGACATACAAGGAGGATAAACGTGAGTACCAGGATTATCGTTCTAATGCTAACGGTACCTTTAGCCGCCGCTATACTCTACGGTTGCGGTTCCACGGAAATGACAGCCGCGAAGGTACACATCCAACTGGGAGAGTATTCGGAAGCGATTCCGCTTCTCGAAAAAGAAACCGAGAACAACCCGGGCAACGTCGAAGCATACGTTTTGCTCGGCCAAAGTTACTGCGAAGTAAACGACTTCGTACCCGGCAGCGAGGCTTTCGACGCGGCCGACGCGTTGATCGCCGCGGACCCCGAAGGGAAATTCCGCGAAGAACTGAACCAGACCCGGATGTTCTATTGGTCGCAGGCGTTCGACGCCGGCCGGATCCCCTTCAACGAAGCGATAAAGTTACTCGAAGAGGAGAAAAACGAAGAAGCCGCTATTAAATTCCGGGAAGCAATCGTGGGTTACGAGGCTTGCGACCTTATCTACGACGGACATCCCAAAACCCAGTTTATGATTGGGTTCGCGTACGAACGATTGGAAGAATACGAAAAGGCTTTTGACGCATACGGCGAAGCCGTGATGGTGAAAAAAGAGGATATGGAGACCAACAACTTCGACGAGCAAACAAGCCTCGCCGACTACGTTACGAAGTACGCGAACGCGGCCCTCAAAACCGAGCATTACGACGAAGCCCGCCAAACCCTTGAGGGTTTAGTCGCGGACGCGCCGGACGACACTGAACTGCTTTACGCGTACGCGCTCCTACTTCTCAACGTGGACGACTTCGACGAAGCCGCCGAGGTCCTTGAACACCTCGTCGAAATAGACCCGGACAACGACGACGCCGTTATTTCGTACGGCAACCTGTACCTGAAAGACGAGTGGTCCGGTCGCGACGCGCGTAAAGCCATTGATATACTCGAGCCGCTGGTGGAAACCGAGGAACACAAGGACGACTTTCAAATATACGCAAGCCTCGGTACGGCGTATAAAAAACTGGGCGATAACAAGAAAGCGGCCGAATATTACGGGAAAGCGGAAGAGCTATACAAAGCGCAAACGAACGGCGAATAACCGACGTATACTAAGGGCCCGGGCGCGTCCCCGGGCCCTCGGTTATTTCCCGGCCGGCTGAAGCATGAAAAACGACATCATAACGTGTCCAAAATGCGGCTCGCCCCTCGCGCCGATAACGTACCAGGAAGGCTTATATTCTTGTGAGTTCTGCGGCGAAGTGGAGGAAGACAGCGAGGGTTTCGTCGTAAGCGGTAAATTATACCCGACCAAAGCGCGCGAGAACGACGAATTCTCTGAAGAAAGCGACTGGGACCCCGACGACGCCGAAAACAAGAAAGAACTTACTCTCGGCGACGTTTTCGGCGGAGTGGATCTGAGCGACGACGGTTTTTCTCCGTCGCTGTATCAAGAACCGGAAGGAGGCGTTTCCGAACCTACCGCCGGAATAGACCTAGAACTTCTTCCGGACGACGCCGAACTTGACGACGACGGCGCTTTACAAGAAACTTACTAAACCGTTCCGCCTGCGGTTAAACTTATTCGAACCGACGCACGTAAAGACTTACGGGCGGTTTTTTATGCGATCTTTAAAACACTACAACACCTACTTCGCACCTATAATTCTAACCTTAATCCCCTTTTTAATATCCACCGGATGCAGACCTACTAAAGACGAAATCGCAGTATACAAGGAAACTTATATCAGCGTATGCGAAGACCTGGACACTGCCGCCGCTGATATGGAAACGGTAGTACGCGGCGCCGCCGGACCGTCACCCGACTGGGAAGCCCTCGAGGGGAACGCGGAATCGGTTTATAAAACCTTCTCGAGTTGCGCGGCGAGGATGGGTTCTATAA
>CBDUXC010000317.1:0-3127 GCA_965371065.1 uncultured bacterium | reverse complement strand
GAAGACTTACGCGTATTTCCCGGAAGCCGACCACATCATCGTCTGGGACGAGCTGGACGACGTCCGGAACGAAAAATATACAGGGGAAATTATATCGTTTATCGACTCGGTATGCGGAAAAGGTGAAGGCGGAAACGAATGAGGAAAAACATACTGGACGTACTCAAAGACGAGGTATTACTCGCCGACGGAGCAATGGGTACATATTTATATCGGAAAGGCGTCGAACCCGAGGGCTGTCTTCAGTGCGTGGTTTTCGACGAACCGGAACTTATAGCCGAAGTACACGGCGATTACGTGGACGCCGGCGCCCGGCTCATAGAAACACACACCTTCGCGGCTAACGCTATCAAGCTCGCCAGGTTCGGGTTGGAAGACCGTGTCGCCGAGATGGCCGAGGCGGCGGCAAAAATAGCGCGGGAAGCGGCCGGTTCGGACGTGTACGTGGCCGGGTCCGTCGGGCCGCTGGGCGCGATGCTCCGCCCGTACGGTAACCTGACGATAAACGAGGTCCGGGACCTTTTTCGGGAACAGATGTCGGGCCTGGCCGTCGGCGGCGTGGACTGCATCCTGGTCGAGACGATGTCCAGCACGGTTGAGTGCCTGGAAGCGCTCTCGGTAGCCCGGGAGGTCACGGACGTACCCGTTTTCTGCTCGATGACGTTCCTGCCCGACGGGACCACCAAGTTCGGCGACGACCTTACGACCGCGTTCAGACGTCTTTTAGACGCCGGCGCCGACGGCATCGGCCTGAACTGCAACCTGGGGCCCAAGGAGACTTACGACCTCGTGTGCGACAAGTTGCTCGGCGGTGAACTCGGCGAGAGAGATTTCATCCTATCGGTAATGCCGAACGCCGGATACCCGACACGGGTGGAAGAGCAGACCGTCTATGTGGCGTCGCCCGACTACTTCAAGACCTACGCGGCGATGTTCGCCGACGTAAGCGCGAACGTCTTGGGCGGTTGCTGTGGGACGACACCGGAGCATATTAAAGCTATGCGCGACGCCGTCGCCGGGCGCGAACCGTTATCCAGGCGGCCGGTCGTATTCGTCGAAGAGCCCAAGGTGAAAGTACCCCATCGCGAACTCCGCAAGCGAGTCATAACAGACGGTTTTCTCGATAAGCTGGGTAAGGAGTTCGTATCCACCGTCGAACTGGACCCGCCCAAAGGCACGGACTACGACGCGATATTCGAGGGCGCCCGAAAGCTACAGGAAGCCGGCGTCTCCGCGGTAAACATAGCAGACAATCCGATGGCTCGGGTACGGATGTCATCCATCGCTCTGGCTCACATACTCCGCGAGGACATAGGTATCGAACCGATACTCCACTTCACCTGCAGGGACCGGAACCTGCTCGGTCTCCAATCGGAGCTCATCGGCGCTACCGCTCTCGGCATAAGCGCCATCCTGGCCCTTACCGGCGACCCCAGCGAGGTAGGCGACTTCCCCAAAGCCACGTCGGTGTTCGACGTTAACTCTACGGGCCTGGTCAGCATGGTCGGCCTTCTAAACAGCGGGAAAGACCTGGCCGGCAACGACCTCGGCGCGGCCACCGAGATAACCGTGGGCGTCGCTCTGAACCCGGCTTCGAAGAACCCGGAGAAGGAACTGTCCCGGTTCCGGGAGAAGGTCGAGGCCGGCGCCGACTTCGCGATAACCCAACCGTTCTACGACCCGGCGGCGTGGAAGGACTGGCTCGAGTTCGCCGGCGAACCGCCGGTCCCGGTTATAATCGGGACACTACCGCTCTATACGTACAGGCATGCCATGTTCATCCACCACGAGGTCCCGGGGATAACCGTGCCCGCAGGAGTACTTAAACGAATGGAAGCTGCCTCCAAAGACGGCAAAAAAGCCGAAGCGGACGAAGGCGTAGCGATAACGTTGGAGGTACTGGAACAGGTCCGGGACCTGTGCCGGGGCGTTTACGTCACGCCGCCGTTCCATAAATACGATATCGCGCTGCGGGTTATCGAGGGGATTATATAGAAACCGAACTATTACGATTCAAGTACCAAAGACGGAGGTATCGATGAGCACAATCGAGCTTGACCCTGAAGAAGCGATGTTTTTGTCGGTCATCTATTCTTTCCACGCCGCGGCGATGCAGCAGATGGGTAAGATCGCGAACCCGTTCACCGGCGAAATCGAGCGGAACCTGGCCGCCGCCCGGGGCGCTATAGACACGCTGATGGTCCTTCAAAAACGCACCGAGGGTAACCTGACCGACCTGGAGGAACGAACCCTGAACGGCCTGCTACAGGAGCTTCAACTGAACTACGTTGACGAAGCGAAGCGCGGCGAGGAAGCGCCCGCCCCGGCGGAGCCGACCGAACCGTCCGAAGAATCGGTACCGCCGGAAGCTCCTGAAGCTGCAGAGCCGGAAGCTCCTGAAGCTGCAGAGCCGGAAGTTACTGAAGCTGCAGAACCGGAAGAAGCCGCCGCGGAAACAGTCGCCGAAGCGCCCGAAGGCGTTGACGTGGCGTGGCTTGAAGAGAAGAAGGAAGAAGCCGAAGAGGAACCGGAAGCCGGGGCCGAAGAGAAACCGAAAAAGAAAGCCAAGGAGAAAAAGGCTAAAGGCTCCGACGCTGAGAAAAAGCCTGAAAAGAAGAAGAACTAGTATGCCGATCTACAACGAGGACGGGAGCACAGCGGTTCGGGACGACCTTTTCTTCTCGTCGTCAGCGAAGACGCCGGCCGCCTTGCGCGGTATGTTAAACGCCCTGGGATGTATTGACAAACCCGTTCTCGTCAAGGTCAACTGGTTCTCGGGTCTGCCGGCCCAGTTCACCGACGCGGCGACGCTGGACCTTTTACTAGAAGCCCTCGGCGGCCAAGCCGTCATACTCGAAGCACATAGCTTTATGCGCAACGACGGCTCGCACCGAATTACAAACGAGAACGCGCGCGAAAACCTGGAATGGATTCGGGACCAGGAAAAACGGTTCCTGGACGACAACGGCCTATCCGAGGTTATGGAGAAACGCGGCGCGCGTTACGTCAACGTAACCGAGGAAGTGTGGGCGGGGCGGGCCGCTGACCCGGCGGTAGTACGAACCCGGGTCGAAGAGCGGTTCGCCCCGTTGGTCAACGGGGAGCTTTATACCGCGATGCCCGAAGC
>CBDUXC010000316.1:0-3150 GCA_965371065.1 uncultured bacterium | reverse complement strand
GCTCGTCTGGTAGACGTAGCTCTGCTCGTCGTTTTTGTCGAGATACGTGATGTTGAAGACCTTCGCGAAGTGTTGGCCCAGGTTGTGGCTCGTACCGGCCTGGAGCGCCCGGCCGTCGGGCATCAGCGCTTCGATGGTATAGGTCTGCTCCGCGCCCGGGAACTTCTCGCGTTCGGTCTTAATGCCTTTATACGCGGGAATCGCCATCACCGACCGAAGGATGCCGTCGTAAACGTCGAGCATCTTGAGCGCTTCTTCTTCGGCTTCTTCCCGGGTCTCGTGGGCCGTGTGCCCTTCCTGCCAGAGGAATTCGGTGGTGCGCAGGAACAGGCGGGTAACCTTCTCCCAGCGTATGACGTTCGCCCACTGGTTTATCATCACCGGGAGGTCGCGCCAGGAGCGTATCCACTTCGAGTACATCTCGCAGATTATGGCTTCCGAGGTCGGGCGGAGGGCCAGGCGCTCTTCCAGCTCTTCGTTCCCGCCGGCGGTAACCCAGCAGACCTGGGGCGCGAACCCTTCTACGTGCTCGGCTTCTTTCTGCAGAAAAGACTCGGGGATGAGCAGGGGAAAGTACGCGTTCTGATGTCCGGTCGCCTTAATCTCGACGTCCAGCGCGTCGCGGACCAGCTCCCAGATGGCGTATCCGTACGGGCGTATCACCATACAACCGCGGACCGGCGCGTAGTCGGCCAGCTCGGCCTTCCGTACGACGTCGATGTACCACTGGGAAAAGTCGACGTCCCGGTTGCAAATCTCTTTTACGAAATCCTTCTCGGTGGACATCGTCGGCTCCGTATGTTGATGAACTACGCTCGGGCCCGGCGCTATTTATTTAAGCGGGATACTATCAGAACCGGCGTGGTTGCGCAAGTTATTTCGCCGGGTTGTACGGAACGCGGAAGGGCGCTCGCGCTCCGGCGGGCGAAAAGAAAAGCGGGAGCAGACGCTCCCGCTTTCGTTCGCTCAAGTTACGGTTGCTAATGGAACATACCCTTGATCGTGCCGAGGGACGTATCCGTGATGTTGATGTTGCCCGAACCCTGGTCCACGACGGTCCACAGGCTCAGGTCGCCCTCGAAGTCGTCGAATAAGAAGTCTATGGGGGCGGCTTCGTATCCGGCGAGTACCTTGGCGGTGGCGCCTAAGGCGAAGAACGAAGTCCGGAAGTCAAGGTCAACGCTGGAGCTGTCGGAGCAGTCGATGGCCGGGCTGATGAGCTCGGTTTCCATCCCGCCGGGGTAATGCCAGTCGCTGTCCGCGTCGGCGGCGTAACCGCCGCCGCCGGTGTAGTTAGGCCTGCCGAGCGAGCCGGTCCATTTCCATACGTAGCCTGCCGTCCCGAGTTCGGTAATCGTCCAGTCGCCGTCGTCGTCAGGCGGCCAGCTCTCGAAGTCCTCGGTGAGCAGGTTGGCCTTCGTGTTGTCGCTTACCACGACCTTGTCGACCATCCACCAATAAGCCCAAATGCTGTTGTCGTCGTAGTAGAAGTTGACGTAACACTCATCAGAACCGGCCAAGTCCGAGATGTCGAGGTTGACGGCTTCGCCGGGGCCGAAAGGACTGTGGTCCGACGTCCATGAGAGGTACTCGTCCCAAACCGTCATACCCGGCGAGTAGAGGTTCACGTTGTTGACCCTGGCGCCGTCGGACGTGCCGTCGTCGTCGGATTCCCAGCGGAACCGCATATAGACCGAATCGTATACGGTCCAGTCGCCCCACGCGCCGCCGACGAGGTCGTACGAACGGGGTTCGTAGCCGGCGGTATCGGCGTCGAAGTCCTCGAAGGTCGTCCAGGACGAGTCGCCCGCGTCCCTCATCTGGAGGAGGCAGTGGTCGCTGACGCCGTCGTTCACCAGCGAGATGTCGAATTCGAGATAGAGTTCGTTGCTCGTTACGCCGGTGAAGTCCATCGTGTCGGTGTTGTAGATGCGGCAGTCGTCGCCGTCGCCGTAGACGGTTTCGCCTTCTAGTACGCAGGCAAGGACGTTGTCGCCGCCGTCGTCGATAATCTGCCAATAAGCGTTCGTCGGCGGCGTGTACGGCGTTTTTACTACGTCGGCCGTCATGGCGGACGCCGAAGCAACGCAAAGCACTACAGCTAAGATAAAGAACTTCTTCATAATCCTTTCCTCCTGTTAGAGTATCCTCTTATTTCTACTGATTGGGCTCTTCACCCCTTATTTCGAACAAGCATATAATAACTTGAGGGGAAACACAAGCAAAAAATGGACGTATTCTCGTTTTTTCGGAAGCGGCGGAAACGCTCGAAAAAACCCGGCAATAACCCGAGAACGACGTCCAAAGCGGCCGTAAATCCCCGAAATAATAGGGGTTTTGGAACTCCCGGACTACGAAGTAATCAGACGTTATATGAGAAACTATCTACGGCCTTATTCCGGCGGATAAACGAAAGCGCGCAAAAAGTAAAAGCGGGAACGACCGTTCCCGCTTTTTTTAGTTTCCAGAACGTTCTTACCGGAACGTGGCTTTAATAACGCCGATTGAACGGGACTCGACGTTCGCGTTCTCCGAACCGGCGTCAACCACCTTCCATATACTCAGGTCGCCTTCGAAGTCGTCTGCGAACTCTGTTTCGACCGTTGTCGCGACCCATATCGCGAACGTAGCCGTATCGATACCCGAGTAGTTGTTGTAGGCCGACCAGAAGTCCACCGTTACGTTGGGGTTGACGCAGTTAAACGTAGGTGAGTACAAACTGGCGTTGAATTCCCAGGCCGGGTGCCCGTAACTGTTGCATCCGGCGCACGGCGGGTTTCCGCTCGGCGACGCGCTAATCTGTTCCCACTTACCGTTTTCGCCGTGTTGGTTCTGAGACCAGCCGGCCGGCAGCCAGTCGTTGAAAGGTTCGGTCGGCAGCAGGTCGCCGTCGGGGTCGTGAACCCAGACGTCGTCTATGTACCAGTACCACAGTAAGGTTTGGTCGTTGGTGTCGTAGTTCCATTCGAAGTAAAAGCTCTCGCCGGCGCTGAGGTACGTCGCGCAGTTATGAATCTCGTGGGTGTTGGCGTGGTCTTCGGTCCACTGGAATATGTTGCTCTTGGTGTACGCGCCGAGCGCGCCGTACTCCAGCAGAAAGTCGTACACCCGCGTCCCGGCGGCCGTGCCTGAGCCGTTCGACACCCAACG
>CBDUXC010000315.1:0-3151 GCA_965371065.1 uncultured bacterium | reverse complement strand
ATACGTTAAACTAGTAGCTGGATATTACTACTTCTTTAATGAAACCGAAAAACTCGCAAGAAGTAGCCACTTACGTTAATATTAGTTCTTATTTGTCTAATTCGTAATTATAAACTAGTAACTCGCTAACTTGGTAGCGTTTCCCGTCGGCCCGAACCCAACGGGTAACGTCCTGTTCAGTAATATTAAAACCATTGTATAAAGAACGAATAAACTCAGTATCAACATTCGAAATAAGTACTTTACAACCTTTCTTATCCAATTCTATTAACGTATCAGCAACGGCGATTTGGTCATCGTCGTCAAAACGGTCTTTGTTGTAATGTGTAAAATACGAAGCGCTATTAAGTCGGGCGTAGGGGGGGTCCATATATATAAAATCGTTTTCCTTTGTATCCTTCAATACTTCTCGGAAGTCTCCCACTTTCAACTCAGTTTTTACTAAAATCCCAGATAGTTTCAATAAATCTCGCCTAGACGGTAGCGCCGGTGAGTTTATACAACCAACCGGTACGTTAAATTTACCGGCCGAATTAACGCGCCATATGCCGTTAAAGCAAGTTTGATTTAAAAATATGAACATAGCAGCCTTCGCGAATGTATCTTTAGATATATTATACTTACTCCTTATTTCATAATAATAATCCTTCGATAGACTATTACGGTGTTCGCGGAGGTATCGGGACACTAGATCTGGCCTTTCCATCACGGCATTAAAACACATGATTAGGTCGCTGTTAATGTCCGATAGTACTGCTTTTTTAGGTTCTATTGCGAAGAATAAACTACCAGCGCCCAAAAAAGGTTCCCAATAAGTATGCCCATCTAATCCCGTCGGCACGAATTTACTCAACCAGCGGATTAGACGGGATTTACCTCCTATCCACCGAAGAAAAGGTTTACAAGTACTTCGGATATCGCCCGTCGAATTCATAAGGACGTTTATTGATTAACCCCTTGCTTAACCTTACGAATAACCCTTTAGGATATTTATATACCGAAACCCCATAATATTATACGTTCACACCGACCAAGTTGTGAAATAGCTTTTGCCCTTTCTGACCACCAACTAGCATACGAGAAGTAAGCCGCCCCCTGATTACCCATACCACCCTGGATATCGTTAACCGCTTCGTCTACGTCATCCCATAAGTCTATAAAGTTGTTGGGTGCGCTCGCGGAATCCCATAACCCGCGGTCAATTCCGAATTCCTCCCACCAAAAACTCAAATCGCTTCTATTATAATTAGCCTCCGTTATTAATTTATCACAAATTCCAGTTGCTACCCTCAACAATAACGCTGCGCGCGAAATAACCTGGATATGGTGCTTCGGGTTCGTTGTTTTCGTGTTGTTAAACGCTTCTGATAAAACTACCGGGTCTGAAGAGTCAGTAACGCGCAATAAAAAATCTACTACCTCTCCCCGAAAACGCGATGACGGAATAGGTAAAACGTCATCGACCGTCGTACGTATTCTATCCTTATAACTTCCCGAACGTAAACTACCATGGACGCCGCGGTAAATACTTTCCATGCAGCGACGTAGTAAATACATATCTAAATCTTTAAATCTTGAAACGATATCAGGTTCGAAAATACCCCAAAACTCACAAAGGAAATCCGAGCAGCGATTTACACCTAAATTAGGCACTCGGTTTAACCGGTTTGGCGTATAGCTTGATTCGTTACGAGCCTCGCGATCCTCACTACACACCCTGATGTCCAAGCCCCACGACTTTAACCATTCACTTCCAACATGCGTTATATTAAAACTACCGGCAAAACTCTGAACCCAAACATCTAGTCCTATCCCGTACGGCGAAATAATAACGCCTATTAAGTCCGCTGAGCGTTGCAACGATGCCCAATGCTCAAAAGCTAGCCATACGAATTTATGAGTTTGGTATTTGCGGGGGATTCTCTTACATTCGCTATTACTATTAATTATAAAATGTTTAGGGTGGAACACTCCTATTCCTTCCGCGGCGAGAATAGCCATAGCGGAGCGTAACTCTGCGTAGTAAGCTAAATGCCTCGAAATATTGGTATTACCTCTAGCGTGAGAATCGAGCGCCCTACCCAAATATGTCCATCCGTCAGCACAATGGAGGAAAATAGATGCTACTATGTATTCTCTCAAATGTTTGTTATCTATGTTACCGGCGTTAATATCGTCGTTTAACGTTTTTAAACAATTAACGCGATACCTATTATTATTCCCTATCCATCTCTTCCTATTAAAAAAGCATCTGAGTTCACACAATACGTCTAAAACGCCTTTACTAGAAGAAAGCTCTAGAGTCGTCGCAGAGTTTCGTGATATTTGTGATAACGCTGATACCATAATTACTAACCTAACCGTTGAACGATTTCCTCTGCTGTATCCCTTACTCTAGTAGTGCCGTGGTCCGATAAGTGCTTTAATAATTGTATACGTAGTTCCTTATAACCACCACCACCCCTAAAAGCGGCTTGTTTAAGCCTTTCGCTTTCCGAAAGACCGGGCGTGGACGAAACCCTCCAATCGTACTTCGCTAACCCTTTAGCTATATCCTTGAGAAAACTAAATACTTTCTGTTCTTTTAGCGACGCTAACGCTTCGTTAACAGCATCGATATCAGTTGCGGCTACTAATCTACCGGTAAACCATTTATTTAATATTAATTCTTCCGCCCGTAAGTAACACAAGTCGTTTGTAATATACAACAAACCCCTTACACCCTGGTCTGTATTTAACATCGTATAAGGGCCGAAAAACGCCGGGTCTTTTCCGCCGATTTCCGTTTTACCGTTTCCTATTTCCGAACGAAGCGATTCGGCCCATTTAGCATCCGTATCGTATACACTTGTTCTTATTTCCTTACCCATCAATATTAAGAACGCCGCTTGTTGCGCCCTTGTCCACGGTAAAACTCCGACATCCTCTCCGATCGGTGCGCCGAATAACCCGCCCAAGCGGCCACGACCTCCCTTCCAAGATTTCATATAAGTCGCGGATAACGACCTTACCCACGCCGACTGACTGACCATTTTTTTCTTTTTACTCCTGTCGCCTAACATATTTATATGATTGTACCAAGGACTTTCAGGGTTAACCCAAAGGGCTTCCGTCAGTTCTTGAGCCCTAGTTTCCCTATATATTGAGTGGC
>CBDUXC010000314.1:0-3168 GCA_965371065.1 uncultured bacterium | reverse complement strand
AGGCCCCTCCGCTTTGCTTTTAGTCCGCGTTACCCATGAAAACGCGGACATAGAAGGCCATCTTACGGGATACCTCTCCGTTTTTTTACTTAATAGTATATTTGATATATCGTTCTCGACGGTCTCGTCCGTAATATAAACTGGTATTTTTATATCATCAAGTTCCCATGTACCCCCGTCGTCGCTCGTATAATTTACTTTTACCTTTCCCTCGTAATATTCTTTGTATACTTCTTCCCACCTTCCTAACATCTCCTCTATAGTAGGGACCGGTTCTTCGCCACGGTATACGACGAAACCGTAAAGCAGGTTTTCCTCTTCGGGCTTCCCGTAATAAACCGTATAATACTCGGGGATAATCGTAAAATCCGTTTTCATATTTTCAAATCGCGTCTCCGTTAGCAGTTCCTTTACCACAGCCGCGTAAGCTAACTCGACGGTTACGAGGTCTTCTTCGGCGATGGGGACCTCTAGGGGATCGGTATACTCGAGCTTCCGTATATCGAAATACCTGAACGATTCGGGTATTTCCAGTTCGATAACCTCGGGCTCTGCCGATACACCTATGTTTTCGGCGTCGACGGTTATAACGTCTTTGGCGTTAACGTAGCAGGAATATAGAGTCATCGGGATTAAACCCAACAACATAAACATTGCCATACGCATTACTGACTCCTTTCGGTATCGTACATTGCTCCGTTTACTGGTTAACCGGGTCCACGTCCGCGCGGACGGGGTTAGCGACGGTTGCCAAGGATACTGCGATTATTAATAAACCAAGCCTTTCTATACCTCCTCCTCTCAGCGTACGTTTTAACGGCGTAAATCCCACTCGTCCAAGTGCGGTTCGATATCCTCCCACATAAAGAATTTCCAACCTCTACCTCCCTCTTCGAATGCGGATTCGTCCAAATGATAATGCCCGGCGTTAATCAAAACTTTGTCGTTGTTGCCTTCGAATAATAAACCCCAGTATTTGAATTTATATACGATCCCCATGAATTCAACGTTCTCAGTGCCCAATAACTCAATCGCCGTTTTGACGGCTAATGAATAATTATAAAAATGAGCGGGAAGGCCATATTGATGATAAGAACCTCGCGGATTTTCATCGGCGGTCATTATAATATAACCGTACCCGTCAGGGTACGCGAATTCTACCCTTACTTTACCGATGCTCTTCTCTCCGAGTGTTTTGATATCGTCAATCAGCATCGGACTACTATTTACGCTATAATGATAAACGTACATATAATAAGTTAACTCTCCGTATATATCTATACACCTCATAGGTTCGTATAAAGTTATACCCCCAGGTACTATTATTCCTTTCCGTTCGTATAACCCGCCTAATACTTTGGTTAAATGTTCCTTGGTTTTCTCGCGTACTGTACTTTCTATAGAATCCCCTTCCCGCGTGAATGCTTTTACGTCATCCGAGGTTCCCGTCGCCGCCGGCACGGATATCAATAAAACAACCGTAAAAAACAACAACGTTATTAGGTCTCTTACCCTTGAGTGTTTCATATTACTTACCTCGCTTTCGACGCCTTAATGTCTGTATATACCGGGTTAACTCCTACTTCATATTCTGGATTAAGGTCCGTATTTACCCTCGTAAGCGAACCTGTACCCCAGGCGCTTAACGAAATCAGCGCGGCTCCGTCGTATTCGTCGACTTGCAATACACCTCTCGAATCGTTAATACTGTCGATTTCGTCTCCCGTGGTAGCATTGAAACGGATAATCTCGTTAGTATTCGAAACCGATACCCACAATGAATTTCTCTCGGCGTCAACGGCGGTTGCCACAGATACTGCGATTATTAATAAACCAATTCTTTCCATGCATCCTCCTCTCAGCGTACGTTTTAATAACGTAAATACCGTTTATCCCTACCAATAATAGTATACTACTATTAAGACCAAACGTCAAGGGTTAGTGGTTCCAGAAATTATTTATCGAGTAAATTATACTTGACTTTGCGCCTTTAGTTTCCGTTACAATATAATACCGATACAGGCGAGAACAGCGCGGCGGTCAAGGTGGTCGTAATTCGTTGACATTCTATTCAAAATTTACATAGAAATAGGGGCTTTCTAAGCCCCTATTATCGCATTACTTTAAAATTTACTCCCCCATCCACCGCGCCACCGGCGGAACGTTCAATACGTCCGCTACGTCGTTCACTGTATAATGCGCCCCCGGGTCCCAGGCGCCCGGCGTTCGCACCCATACCGTTATAAGCCCGGCGCCGCGGGCCGGAACGACGTCCTCGGCCGGCGAATCGCCCACGAAGATTACCTCGCCCGGTTCCGCGTTCCCCTTCTCGGCCAACAACCGGAAGAACGCGAGGTCCGGTTTGAAAACGCCAACCTCGCCGGCTATAACCACCCAATCGAAGTACTTCTCCCATCCCGTCGCCGCGAGCTTCTTTCTCTGCGTGTCGGCGAAACCGTTGGTCGCGAGGCCCAACGGGAAGAAGCCGGCCAGCGCCGCGAGGGTCTCTTCGGCCCCGTCGAAGGGATAGACCCGCTTTTCGTAAACGCGGAGGTACTCCGGGCCGACGACGTCGCCGGCGACGGCGCCGCGCGTCCCCAGCTCTTCAAATAACCGGTCGAAACGTTCGGTCCTGAGCCGCTCGACGGTCGTCTCGCCCGCCGCCAGCCCGAGCCACATCTCGCCGTTCACCCGGAAGTAACCTTCGACGAATTCGTCGAGGCGGACCCCGTATCGTTCTAACCCGTATTTTTCATATATAATCCCCAAGGCTTCCCGGGCCGCCCGGCGGTGGTCCAGAAGCGTATTGTCCAGGTCGAAGAATATCGCTTTCGGTTTCGTATCCATTATACGACCGGATTTAACGTTTACGCCCGAGCTCCCCCCACATCCCCATGATTTCCCGTATAGTAGTAATAATATGACGGGCCGAGACGGTCGACTTACCGTACTCCCTCGGCAGGTGGCGTACGCCAATTTCCTCGATTTCGACGCCGGCGTTCTTCAACTTAACCATCAGCTCCGTATCTATAAAGAACTCGTCGGACTTCAGCTCCAGCGACGGGACGACGGCCGCAGGAAACACCTTGAAGGAACAATCTACGTCCCGGAGCTTCAGCCCGAAAAGAACCCGTATCAGTCTATTGTACGCCCACGACGTGAACTTCC
>CBDUXC010000313.1:0-3197 GCA_965371065.1 uncultured bacterium | reverse complement strand
GGTCGCTGTCGTCGATATCAAGCGAACCCGAAACGTCGCCTTTGGTCCCGTCGTCTGCGGAGAAGTCGATGGTCCCGCTGTTAACGCCCTTGTCGTCGTCCTTGCAGTGGAAGACTATGTCGGTGTCGGGCCCGGCCCAACCGCCGTCGGCCGGGTCCTGGCCTTCCACGTACGGGCCGTCAAAGTCGTCGTCGATTTTAACGCGGACCATCAGGTCCCAGGACGAAATAAAGTACCAGGAAGGACCTCCGTACCAGTAAGCAATCCCGTGGTTTGGGGCGGTAGTATCCAATCCCATATAAGGATAACTTCCGGCGCTGTATTCGAAGCCTACCCAGAACTTATCGCCGTTGGAAAGCGTTATCCCTTCGCCCATAAGGTCCACGTAGGGCGACCAGTCCCAAGCGCCTGAAAAAGCATAGGAGACCGAACCCAGTAGGGTCCCGGGTAAATCCGATGAATCGTCCCACACGCCTACGTCTTTAGTCCCGGAACCATCACAATAGAACGAAGCGCTGACGACGTGGCAGTCGGCCGGCGCATCAAACCACTGAGCCCACGACCAGGAACCCATAGACCAAGACATATCCATCGTATCGTCGGACTGCTGCAGGATTGTCTCGGACCGAACGGCCAGGGCCGGCGCCGCCACCGCCAATACTGCTAAAACTAACAATACGTTTCTCATTTCCCTTTCCTCCTTAGACGAATTGATATACCGTTCCTTCTACGTAATCTTCAACCTACTACAGATGATAGAAGCTGTCAAATCTTTTTTTTAGGGACGGCCCCTTTAAAAAAGGCGGCCTTTCGGCCGAGGGGAAAATAGGGTAGCGGCGCATTTTATACGCCGCAGGGAATCTCCAGATTACCGCTGCCCAATTACGGTTTAGAAAAAAGGCGGCTTTGGGGCCGCCTTAAAAAATTAATAAAGTGGGTCGGGGCGCATTTTTTGCGCCGACGGCGAGCTCCTGCTCGCCGCTACCCGGCAGATATAAAATCCGCCGCTTCTCTGTTTCGAATTGCTATTAACACATACGCCCGATGAATCGGGCGGCATTACTTTTAAGATAACGAAAAAAGGCGGCCTCTCGGCCGCCTTATCTGCGTTAACTTACCGGGGTACTTAGTGATACCCGGCCTTGATCTCACCCAGAGACGCTTCGTCCACGGTCGTATAGCCAACGGTGAACGACCACTCGTACGGCGCGTCCATCGTATTACCGGCCATGTCGGTCGCCTGTACCGAAACGTCCACCACGTCGCCCGGGTTAAAGTCCGAGTCCGGGTCCAGCTCGACCGTTACGTCGGTCGTCCCGTCGTCGGTGATGTTCTCGCCCACGGGCACGTCGCCGCCGCCCACCTGAACCGTATAGACGCATTCGGCGAACAGACACCCGGCCGCGTTGTCCTCTATGTGCCAGCCGATGTTGGTCGCCGGGTCAACGGTCCTGGTTCCGCCGTCGGAAACGGTGGCTTTTACTACGCCGGTTCCCCCGCCGATCGCCGTACCGGTCGCCGGTACGCCGCCGCCCGCACGTCCACCTGTCGGATACTCCTGTGTAATCGTGGGCGGCGTCGAGTCAACGACAAAGGACCATTCGGCGTCGTCACCCATCTCGTTACCCAGACCGTCTGCCAAGGTCCCTGGAACGGTGCAGGTAATCTCACCTTCGGGCAGGTCGCTGTCGGGCGTGAAGGTGCAGATAACGTCGTTCGGGTCGCTGTCGTCGATATCAAGCGAACCCGATACGTCGGCCCTGGTGCCGTCGTCCGCGGAGAAGTCGATAGTATCGCTGTCAACGCCTTTGTCGTCGTCCTTGCAGTGGAAGACTATTTCCGTGTCAGGCGCGCCCGCGCCGCCGTCGGCGGGGTCCTGCTCGTCAACGTACGGCGGGTCCATGTCGTCATCGATAAAGACCCTAACTAGCGCAGCGCCAAATAGCATACGGTAATCGGACCAGGAGCCGCTCGTAAATCGCCACCAGTTGCTACCGGCGGGGCCACCGGAGCCGCCGCTGATTGTACCCGTGTTATCGCTTGATCCGCTTGCGTTGTAGTCGTCCATAAACGGGTGGAAGACCTCGCCGTTGGAGAAGGTTACGCCTTCAGCGCCCACGTCTATCTCGTGCCATCCGACACTGCCCGGCGTATACTCGATAGGGGCGTCGAAATACGAATCGTTATGGTTGGGCGTTCCGCCGGAGTCACCGTAACAATCGTGGTAATAAGTATGTCCGGAGTTCCGTAAGTATAACTTCAGCTTGGATAGGTGGCAATCCGCCGGCGCCGTATAGGTAGAAGCCTGCCCCTGAAGGCCGCCGTGGCTCCAGTAAATGACGCCGTTATCGAGGAATAGCTCGGTCTCGGTTCGAGACTCAAACGTACGGAGTACGTCCGTGAGATTCGACGGGACGTTATCAACTACGGACCGCACGCCGTCCATCGTTATTTCGTACTCTACGGCCGCCGCTGGCAGGGCGAGCACCGCGACCGTTAAAACCAACAATACGTTTCTCATATCCCTTTCCTCCTTAGACAATTTGATATACCGTTCCTTCTACTTTATCTTTATTCTAATAAAGATGGCGGGAGCTGTCAAATCTTTTTTTAGCGACGGCCCCTTTAAAAAAGACGGCCTCTCGGCCGCCTTTAACCATAAAATATTCGGGGCGACTGGATTTGAACCAGCGACCCCCTCGTCCCGAACGAGGTGCGCTACCAGACTGCGCTACGCCCCGAAATTTACCGGCGGGTTTATAAAAAACGCTCCCCTACCGGACAACCGGATTATACACGACTGAGCGGCGGTTTTCAAGAATAAAACGACCGACGCGCGTACTTTGACGGATAAACCCCAACGCCCGGCGATTTCAACACGCTTCCCCGGGAGACGTCCGTCGAACCTGAACACGACGTCACCGGCGTTACGGTAATCTTAAAGGTCTAAAACCAACCGCAGCGCATCCTCCACTTCGGCCATTTTTCGCGGTTCCATCACGCCCGCCGGCGCCTTATTCCCGGCGCCGGGGTCCGCGAGGCGCGAGGGGTCGATAGAACGGACCTGGAAGCACAGAAACACCGTTTCGTCCGGCAGTCCGGTTTCGGCGGGAGCGGCTCGGACGTTTACGGGGTAGTCTTTTTTTACCCTGTCGCCGCTCGTACCGACGACGACCGTTACGACCAACGGCGCGCGG
>CBDUXC010000312.1:0-3197 GCA_965371065.1 uncultured bacterium | reverse complement strand
CCGCCGCCGTCGGTATAACGGGTTACGCTGTTTTCCTCCAACTCGCCGCTT
Organism: uncultured bacterium; assembly: GCA_965371065.1. Taxonomy (GTDB): domain Bacteria; phylum RBG-13-66-14; class B26-G2; order WVWN01. The sequence continues at coordinate 3,146 of CBDUXC010000312.1, read as the reverse complement.
GGCGCGTTTTAAAACTCCCTTTAGACGCGGCCGTATCTGCGGTTTTCTACCTCTTCTTTCCGCCGGGAGCGATGGCTGGCGCGTTATTTTTGGCCTTTTTTGGGAGCAACTTCTTTCTATCGCCGGTTACGCCGTCGCCGCTGACCCTTGGGTGGGATTTGATTTACCTGGGAGTAAGGCTTTCCATCTACGCTTTTGCGGCCGGCGTACTTTTATTTTACGCTGAGAAACGGACGGGTATTGTTAGCCTTGTTTTAAGCGATTTGCGCGCGAGGATAGCGCGTAAAAAATAAGGGCCGGATACGTGGTTAAAGATAAACCCCCGATAAATATAATAATCGTTAGTTACCGGTGTGCGGATACGTTGCGGGGGACCCTTAAATCTGTCGCCGCGCAGCGTTACGACGGCCCGGTCGAAACGACCGTCGTGGATAACGCCTCAGGGGACGATACGACAGACGTAGCGCGGGGTTTCCCGAACGTCAGGTTAATAGAATCGCCAGTAAACTTAGGTTTCGCGCGGGCGAATAACCTTGGTGCTCGCGAGGCGACGGGCGAGTTTATCTTTATACTTAACCCGGACGTAATTTTACCTCCGGAGTTATTAACAAAATTAGCCGATTATCTTATAGAACACGCAGACGTTGGCGCCGTCGGTCCGACCTTGGTAGAGCCTCCCGGTTCGCTTCAAAAATATTGCGCGTGGAAAGACTACACGTTGTTAGCCTGCGTAGGCGATGCTATCGGCGTTTCGCGCGGTTTGTTAAAAAGGTTTTTTAATAATGGTTGTTTCTACCCTGATCGGTACTACGAAAGCGCGCTCATGGACGTATTCAGTTTGTCGGGGTCTTGCACTCTCGTAAGACGGAATGCTTTCGATAACGCAGGCGGTTTCGACGAACGGTACTTCCTCTTCGGCGAAGACCTGGACCTTTTTCGCACGATTCGCCGGAAAGGTTTCCGCGTAGTTTACTTACCCTCGGGTCCGGCCGTCCATATAACCGGCGCTTCAATGGGAACGTTAGATCCGTCCATAGGTGCGGCCGGAATCGAGAGCGTAGTTTTATACAACCAAAAGTACCGCGGTCGGTTGAAAGCTTTGTTGCTTCTGGCGACGGCGTACGTCTCTCTAGCGACGCGGTTCACGATTTTTCGACTTATGGCCGCGTTACGGCCCGAAACGAAAACCGCTTCTCGCAGGGCTCGTTATTATAAAAGCGTTCTGAGCATCCTGTCCGGTAAAAAGCTTCGGGAATAAAAGGATTGTAGGGTTTGCCTTAATATGATAGCCTGACCGGATACGATCCAACGGAGAGTGTAGCGAAAAAAACGCTCATAACTTGTACGGTTATTTCGATAACCGTCGTCGTTTTAAACGCGTACGCGGCGAAGGAAACCAAGACGGTAAAACCTTTCTTCACGGACTTGCCGCCGGAAATAGACGGTATCCTCGACGACGCGTTATGGTACGAGGTCGAAGCTCAAGACGAGTCGATCGCTTCGGGTTTTACGTATCGCGGGTACGAAGGCGACGAACTCTACTACGCACTCGAGCCGACCGACGTGGCCGTGGCGTACGACAGGGAAAACCTTTATCTCGGCATTTCATGTTATATGGCCAACTCGGACGACCTCGTCAGCCGAATTCTTATTCGCGACGCGCCCTTGTGGTACGACGATTCGATAGAAATATTTTTTGACACGTTCCACGACCACAAGAGCGCTTACTACTTCTCGGTCAACCCGAGTAATACGCAGATGGACGGCATTATCACCGAGGAAGGGGAAGTCGAAAATCGGGACTGGGACGGCGTTTGGTACAGTGTTACCAGTATTGACCGGTACGGCTGGTACGTCGAAATGAAAATACCGTTCAGGATACTCCGTTTCTCGATGACGAGAGACATCTGGGGTTTAAATATCGTCAGGTTCCATACAAAAACCCAGGACCAGACGATCTGGAGCCCGGTGGGCGAAAATTTACTCAGGGTTTCCGAATACGGCGAGATGACCGGGATGTCGCGGGTATCGAAGCGCTCTACGCTTGACGTTCTACCGTACTTTTCGACCGATTACAGGTCGATCGCGAAAGCGGACGAAGGCTCGGGTGACTATAACGTCGGGGTCGACGTTACGTCTAGGGTCCTACCGAGCTTTGAGGTAACGGCTACTTATAAACCGGACTTCGCCCAGGTGGAAGCGGACCCCTATCAGATAAACCTGACCGACGAGGAGCTGTTCTTCCCTGAAAAACGCCCGTTTTTTCTGGAAGGTTTACAGTATTTCGACACGCCGTTAATGGCGTTCTATTCAAGGCGCATAGGCGACATCGACTATGGGTTTAAAGGGCTCGGGCGCCTCGGCCCGACCCACGTGTACGGTATGTGGCTCCGAGCGTACGAATACCTTGAAGACCCGGAGAACCCGGACGGGCCTTACCGGTTCAACTACCTTGTAGGCCGCGTCAAACAGGACGTAACCAAGTACGCGTACGCCGGGTTCCTCGGCTACCAGCGAAAAGGCGAAACCTGGGACGCCAACCGGGCTTTGTCCGCTGACGCCGGGATTTCGTTCAACGACGAACTTATCTTCACCGGCCAGTATATAAAAGCGCAGGACCGGGAAACCGGCATTGATGACGACGCGTACACTTTGTGGTTCGATAGGTACACGTCGGGCCTTTCGCTGGGCGGCGGCTACGAAGACGTCGGCCGGCGTATGGATATACTTAAATGCGCCTATATCCCGTACGACGACGTCAAAGGGTACTGGGGCTGGTTCGATTATAACTGGTGGTTATGGTCCCTCGGACTGAAAAATATAAACGTCTACGGTTACTACGAGCACTATTTTAACCACGGTGGCTATTTACCGGACATTTTCAAAAACGCGCCGGACACCCTGGAACGAGAAACGGTAGTAGGCCAGGTAGGGTTGGACTTTACGAATAAAATAACGCTGGAGTTCTACGCCGAGCACAACTTCCGTGCCGAAGAGTACAAGGAACATTGGATAATTACGGACCCGCTGGACCCGTCCGACGAAACCCATATATACCGGGAGGTCCCGTACTCTGTAGTAAACGATTACTATTCTATCTTCACGGGCTCTAACCTCGACGAATGGAGCAACGTATACGCGTTCTA
>CBDUXC010000311.1:0-3229 GCA_965371065.1 uncultured bacterium | reverse complement strand
TGATTCTATCAATAACACAGATATAGCTTCGTAGTAATAAAGAACTTATGGGCTTCGCTCCGCGCCGTCCGTTGCCTTCCGCCGGTTAACCAAGCAGGAACGTAAGCACGCCAATTAAGAATCCTAACCCGGCGGCCGCGCCGCCGGAAATAAGCGACCATTTTACAGTGGCGAGACCCGGTTCTAGGTTCCAGGCTTTTCCTTTTATTGGCAGAGTAAACGAATACCACGAGAAGTAGATTACCGAGCCGGCCCAGACGAGTATAAAAATCGAAAAGCCGAATATAGTCGGAAGTCCCAACAAGAAGAAGGCTGCGTCGCCGGTTTCGGCAGACGGGCTCGACGACTCAATGACGTATACGAAGTTCGCGAATACCAGGACCGTGGCGGCGTACACCAACACCATCTGAACCGCCCGGGCTACGTGGTGACGCATGAACCCTTCCCGGGCGAAGACGAAGGGGAGCGCGAAGGGTATCCCGACGGCGGTATAACACAATAGCGCGATTATACGCCTGAGCGGCGTCGTCTCGGAAGCGATGAAGTCAACGGTTTTCTTTTTTTGAGCCAAATCGGTCGGCGGTCAGTCCCTTTGACCGGCGGGGCTTCCGTCGGTCGCGGGAAGAGACATTGGTGGTCGAAATACCGGCGCTTACGTTAAAAATAGCCGAGGTCTTCAAGCCTTTTACGCCTGGCCGGGTCGACGTCGACCGGGCGCCCGTTGGCTAATCCCTCGGCTTCTTCGGCGGTTAAAGCGGCCCATTCGTCGAGTATCGATTTGTATTGTTTAAAAACCTCAGGGTCGGGGTTAGTTGCCTCGTCTTCCGGGCCCATAACTTTCCGGACGTCGAACATCCGGTATTTGTATGCGGAGTCGCCCGTCCTGCTTAAGATAAACGGCGCTATAAATACTGATTTCATATCCGGCGCGAACTGCGCTTGGTCGTAGAAGACCGGCCGGTAGCTATATTTTTGCGGTTCGCCGTTACGCGTAAATGCGATAACGTCGTTTCCCCGCGTCTCCCCGGCTATCTCAATGTTAGCGTACGCCATTACCGTAGGGGTGATATCCAATAATGTGACGGGGATATCGGAAACGCCTGGTTCGATACTTCGACCGCTCATTATCAAAGGGATAGCCATTACCTCGTTAAAATGGGTTTTCGCGTGCCCGTATTTCCCGTGCTCGAAGAACTCCTCGCCGTGGTCGGCGGTAATAATAATCAGGGTATTATCTGTCAGGTTTCCTTCTCTGATGCTTTCGAATACGTCTTTTAGACGGTGGTCCAGGTATTCCACTTCGGCTTTATATAGGGCAAGGGCCAAATATTTGTCGTCTGGTTTTACTTTGTCGGAGGAACCGAGGGTCCTGGTACGCCCGAATCGCATCGCCTTTTTAACGAACGAGTCGTCCCCTTCTACGTATTCCTCGGGCGGTATTAAAGGCGAATGGGGGTCGAGATAGTGGACCCAAATAAAGAACGGTCGGTCCCTTTTCGCTTCAAGGCGTTCGCATAGAATATCGGTAGCCCAGTCGGTAGTATTATCTTTAACGGCTAAAATATATTTCTCCCGAACCCTTTTAAACAACTGATAAACGGTCGTCCTACTTATAGGTTGAAGCGGCCGTATGTCGGCGACTTCTACGTACCTGTCGAATCCGCGGTCAAAACCCAGTTCGCCGTAAAGGATCGAATTGGCTACGTACGCTTCGGTGTCGTATCCGAGGTCGGCGAAGTGTTCCGCCAGCATCGGTATCTCGTCCGACCCTCTGCGGTCGATATCCGCGCCGTGAACCGACGGATAACGGGACGAAAGCATTGTGTACATCGCCGGGACGGTCCACGGGTTGTTGGTATGCGCGTTGGAGAATACCAACGAGCGTTCGGCGAACGCGTCAACGTTGGGAGTTTCGGCCTTGGCTCCCTCGTAGCAGGATACGTGGTCGCTTCGCAGGGCGTCTATAGTTATAATCAGGACGTTCGGCGCGTCCGTGGGAGGAGCAGGTTTCGCCCGAAACAGCGTACCGCCGGGGAAAAGCCCGAAGACGACGACCGCCGCGCTTACCGCGAGAACCGTTATACCTGCGTACTTCAGGTTGTAGCGAGCGACGGTTTTACGGATATAAACGCCTATTAACGTGAAGATTACTGCCAGCAGAGGGATGGCCGCGCAAAATAAAGCGTTCGCGATAATGCTTTTTTTGTCGAAGAAGTTGGGTAATTCCGCGATATTGACCGGCACCGCGACAAGAAATACAATCAGGGCCGAAACTGACGCTCCGAAAACGAAAGGCCGGGGCAAACGGGTGAACGGCGCCGGTCGTTTAGCGATCAACCGTGCCGTTATAATAAGCGCCGTTAATACCGCGGAACAAAGTAATATGAATACGGTGTTGGCCAGGACGTTCTGAGAAAAATAGTTCAGCCCGTCGCCGATACCCTTAATCTGGAAGGGTAGAAAAAAAGCGTTAAAGACCGTGTCGAGCAAAGCCGTCAATAGACCGAGTAGATAGGCTACGAACGCCCACGATGCCGGTTTATTCAACTGTTCGCCAATCGCCATCCCCGCGCAACCTTAAATTCATCGACACGGCGGTTTATTTTACGACAATGTTCAGCAACTTGTCCGGAACCAAAACTTTTTTAACGACCTCTTTACCGTCCAGGTATTTCGCGACTTTCGGGTCCTCGGCAGCGGCGGCGAAGACCTCCGCTTCGCCGGATCCGGCCGGTATCTCCACCCGGCCCCGGACCTTCCCGTTTATCTGGACCACTACAGTAACCGTCTCCTCGACTATGGCGTCCGCGTCGTATTCCTCCCATGGTTCGCTCAACACGCTCGTCTCGTATCCCGCCCGGTGCCGGAGCTCCTCGGCCAGGTGGGGCGCGAACGGCGCCAGCATCTTTATCAGGTGGTACAGCGTATACCCGAAGACCGGGTCGTCCTTATCCTCGAACGAGTACAGCTCGTTCACCAGCTCCATTATGAACGCGATGCATGTGTTGAAGTGGAGCCGGTCCAGGTCCTCGGTTACTCGTTTCAGAGTTCGATGGGTTCTCGCGTATAAAGTAGAACCCGCTTCCGATAGCGTTTCATTGCTTACATCGCCGGTTACCTTATCCGCGTTCTCGGCGACAAGACGGAAGACCCGCGCCAGGAACCGCCTGGCGCCGCCGACGCCCTCCTCGGTCCACTCCATGTCTTTTCCCGGCGGGCCGGCGAAGAG
>CBDUXC010000310.1:0-3242 GCA_965371065.1 uncultured bacterium | reverse complement strand
ATTCTCAAATGCCCCGCGCGTAGAGAAGTCGCGTCGGTAGATCTCTCCGTCCCCAACCTTAAAGGCTAAATAAGCACCTGCCGATGTATCGGCTCTACCGCGCCAGGTTATACGGTAGTCGCATCCCCTGAAAAGTTCCACCTCCTGGTAGCCGCGGGGCGGGTAGAAATCCTCCCTGGAGCCGTGATAGTAAACTTTTAATACGTCGTTGCCGCCTTCGTCGACGACCTCGACCACGTTATCCTCGTGCTGTTCGTCCGCTTCCCACGGTTCGGTGCCCAACCCGCTGGGGTGTTCGGGGTCGTATAGACCGAGGTCGAAACCCGGGTCGCTTATTACGCGTCGCTCGAGCCTTACCCGGTCGAAGTAAGCCGTTCCGGAACCGTTAACAACCAATCGGAACTCGTAATCGTTAGTAAGTACGGGCGTTAACTCTACGTTCAGCTCCGTCCAGTCCTTGGTGCCGTTCACCTTAACGCTGTCGTAGTTCTCGCCGTTTCCGTCCTTATTCACCCGAATATAAGCGCCGTTACCCGTCAAGTTCTCGGTCTTTACGTAAGCCGTGTATACATAATCCCTGAGCGACCTCAGGAACCCGGTTACTTCGCCGCCCATAACCTCCAGCGTCTGGTCCTTGTAGTTGTTACCGCTTTCCGCGATTACCTCGAGCGACCTCTCGCCGGTAAGCGGGTCCCCCGACTCGTACGCGGCGGTACCGAGTCCCGTCGTCCAGTCGTACGGCGACCAGCCGCTCGGAACGCCGTGCAAGCCCCGCTCCAGGTCCGGGTTCTTCAAAAGGCCGTTAATCCTTATTATCCGAACGTCGTCGAACCAGGCCTCGCCGGACGCGCCGAACAGACCGACGTTAATTTGATACTCGTCGTCGGTAGCCCGGAAAGCGATCTGGACCAACGTCCACTCTCGAGTTCCCGTGACCGGCTGCGTAGTGTCGCAAGCACCGGATATGTTGGGATTGCCAAGCTTAACGGCCGCGCCGCAGGAGCTACTGCTAACGCCCTTCGCCTTTACTTTGGCCGTCAATAAATACGTCTCGTCAGGGACTAATCCGGAGATAGTCCTTCGTAAATAATGACCCCCCGCGGTGCCCTCGTCCACGTAAAACGCGCCGTAGCCGTCCCAGGTATCGAACTCCTCGAGCACGGGGTTGCCCGTAATGCCGACGGCGGTCCAACCCGTGAACTGGTTGCCCGAGTAATCCTCGAAGTCGCCGTTCGGTATCTCTACGTCGCCGGCGGCGAAAGCGAAAACCGCCAGGAACGCGCCAGCGGCTGTCAATAGAAGTAAAACCCTCATATAAAAACCTCGCATCGTTTTACATATTTATATTACCACTTACCAAACATTTAGTCAAGGGTATAGTATCAATTTACGATTAAGCGTTACGGCTATCGGAAATATAGTAAAAACCGGCGGGAACAACCCGCCGTATTATTCTACGTTATCTACTTGCTTATCCCTTTCCGGCGTTATCTATACCTTTACTCCTCTTCCGCCCAGTCGGCCAGGAACCTGGCGATCAGGTCGGCTTCTTCCCTTTCGATCTTTTCGCGTTCCTCCTTCGGCAGCGGGACCAGCTCGCCGTTTTCAAGCTTATCCATCATCACCCTGTGTTGTTTCTTCACAACATCCTGGGCGATCTCCGGCGGAGCGGTGCGTATTTGGGGCCTTACCTCCTGCATCCCCCGGGCGATAACGGCGCCTTCTTTGAAGATGAGCGTTATAATGCGCTCGCCCACGCGCTCGGTCTGAACATGATAGACGACTCCGCCCAGTATTACATCGTTGTTATAGCCTGAAACTCGCACGGTCATTTCAGTTCATTATAAAGCAACTCGGTCAGTTTGTCCAACCCTTCGCGCGTCGCCGCCGACACGGCCATTACGTTCGGCACCGATACGCCCTCCAGTTTGGAAACGCCTTCTTCGGCGCCGGGTAGGTCTACCTTGTTCGCGACGGTTACGGCTATCCGCCCAACGAGGTCGACGTTGTGCTTTCCGAGCTCGCCCACGACCGTATTATACGCACCCACCGGGTCAGGAATCTCGGCCGCCGCGTCGACTACCATCGCAACTACCGTCGCCCTCTCAATATGCCGCAGGAAATCGTGGCCGAGCCCCCGCCCTTCGTGGGCTCCCTCGATTAGCCCCGGCACCTCGACCAACGTAAACTCTTCCGCCGGGCTCACCCTTACGACGCCCAACCGGGGCGCCAGGGTCGTAAAGGGGTAATCGGCCACCCTGGGTTTAGCGCCCGACATCGCGGCTAAAAGAGACGACTTCCCCGCGTTCGGGTAGCCCACCAGCGCAACGTCGGCCAGGAGTTTAAGTTCAATTTGGATGAGGAGCTTTTCGCCGGGTGTTCCGGGCGTCGCGTACCGGGGCGCCTGGTCCTGGGCCGTGGCGAAGCGGACGTTTCCTTCGCCGCCTTTTCCACCCCTCGCTATTACCAACCTATCGCCCGGCTCGAGCATTTCGCCGATTAACCGGCCTGTTTCGGAACTTCGGATAATCGACCCGGGCGGTACGGAAACCGCGGCGTCCCCGCCGCGGGCGCCGCGCTTCTTCCTGCCCGAACCGTCGCCGCCGCGACCGGCTTTCACTTCGTTCAAATGGCTGAGGTGGGATAGAGTCCGCCGGCGCCCGTCGCATAAGATTACTACGTCGCCGCCGTCGCCGCCGTCGCCGCCGTCGGGACCGCCGCGGGGAACGTACTTCTCCCGGCGGAAGCTGATACAACCGTTTCCGCCGTCGCCGGCGTACACGTCCAGCGCTATCTCATCCACGAACATATTAAAACCCACCGGGTTACCGCGACATCGCAAACTTCGGCACCCGCTGGGTCGGCGCTATCGATCCGCCGCGGCGGACCTACGCTTCAGGTATCACGTTGATCAACCGGCGGTTCCGTCTTCTAGCGTACTGAACACGGCCGGATACTTTCGCGAAAATCGTATGGTCTTTACCCATCCCGACGTTATCACCGGGGTAAAAATTGGTACCGTATTGACGTACTATAATCGAGCCGGCCGTTACGAACTGGCCGCCGGACGCCTTTAAACCCATCCGCTGGCCTCGGCTGTCCCGGCCGTTTCGCGAACTCCCGCCTGATTTCTTGTGTGCCATAGGGCCCCCAAATTACTTATCGGCTTTACTCTCTTTCGTTTTCGGTTTAGGTCCCTTGGCGGCTTTCTTCTCCTCGGACTTTCCCTTTTCCTTGGCTTC
>CBDUXC010000309.1:0-3244 GCA_965371065.1 uncultured bacterium | reverse complement strand
CCAGTTATCGCTGTTAATCGCCCTGTCGGTTAAAGGCGCGGCCCCTTATAAAACAGTACTGACCCACGGGTTCATACTAGACGACGAGGGGAAAGCTATGCACAAGTCGGCGGGGAACGCTATACCGCCGCAGGACATAATAGACGAGTACGGCGCTGACATCCTGCGCCTGTGGGTCGCGAGCGAGGACTACCGAACCGACATTAAAGTCAGCTTCGACTTGCTCAAGCAAGTAAGCGAGTCTTACAGGCGCATTCGGAACACGGCCCGTTTCCTACTCGGGAACCTGTCCGACTTCGACCCGACGAAAGATATTGTCCCCGAGGATGAGTGGCCGGAAGTGGACCGGTACGCGTATCGTCGGCTCGCGCGTACGGTGAACGAAATACGCGAAGCCTTCGATAAGTACGATTTTCACGTTGTGTATCATACGGTCCACAACTTCTGCGCCGTGGACCTGAGCCCGTTCTACTTGGATATAATGAAGGACCGGTTGTACGTCGAGGGGCCCGAAGACCGGCGGCGCCGGGCGACCCAGACCGTGTTCTATTGCATAGCCCGTAATCTGGCGAAGGTCCTCGCGCCTATAGTACCGTTCACGGCCGAAGAGGTATGGCGGGAGCTGCCGAAGCGGGCTGACGACCCGGAGAGTGTTCACCTGACCCTGTGGGAGGAGTTCGACGTACCGAAAGAACCTGATGAAATGGAGGAAAAGTTCGGGCGTTTCCTTTCGGTTCGCGACGTCGCGATGAAGGCGATGGAGTTGGCCAGGGAGGAGAACGTGATCGGGCACCCGCTGGAAGCGGCCGTTACGCTATATGCCGACGGCGATTTGTACGAAATACTTTCAAGTTTCGCCGACGAGCTTCCTATGTACTTGATAACGTCCGGCGCGAAGCTGGAGATAGGCACGCCGCCCGAACGGGCTTACGTAGGTGAGAAGGAACCCGGCGTCGGCGTGGTCGTAGAACCTGCCGCCGGGACCAAGTGCGATAGGTGCTGGAAGCGTTCGACGACCGTAGGTGAAAACGATAAGTATACCGACCTGTGCGCCAGGTGTGTGGATGTAGTCGATTCGTTAGAATAAGACGATGGATAATATAACCGAATTAAAAGAGAAATTTGACCTGCTCGCGGGCGTGTAAGAAAGCACGGGCTGCGAGGCGCGCGGGAAGTACGGGAACGGGATCCGGAAGAACTACTGGACGTCGCCGGGGAACTGAGCGATGACGGTAGGATTTCCGAAGCGCTCGAGAAAATCAATGCCGGGAAGTATGGCGTATGCGGGGGGTGCGGGGGCGAAATCCCTGCGGCGCGGCTCGAAATTGTCCCCGAAGCGCGATACTACATTCAATGTAAGGACCAGGCTTAAGGTTAGCGATGAAGCTGAAACGGCATTTATGGTTTTTCGTTTTTATGTTGGCGATACTCGCCGCAGACCAGGTCACGAAATACCTCGTGGTTCGATACGTTCATTTCGGCGATAAAGTAACGTTTATCAACGGCCTTATCAACCTCGTATATTCCCGTAACACCGGCGGCGCGTTCAGCCTGTTCCCGGATAAACCTGCGCTGTTCCTCGTACTTTCGATAGGGGCGTTGGTATTGCTGGGGTATCTATACTTCAAGCTCGAAGGCAAATTCGGGGCGACCCTTTCGGCGGTTGCGATAATGGGCGGCGCTCTGGGGAACTTGGTTGACCGGCTTCACTACGGCCAGGTCGTCGATTTTATTGACGTACACTTCGGCACCTGGCACTGGTACGTTTTTAATATTGCCGACGCTGCTATTTCTCTGGGCGCGGCCGGCCTTTTTATAACCACGGCGGTAAGCGAAATAAACGAGTGGCGCAGACGCAGGCGTGAAGGTCCGAGCCGGGCAAACGTACCGTTATCCGAAGAACTTGGCGCCGGCGAAAACGAACCCGTAAACCCCGACGCCGAAGATAATTAGCCACTCTTAACCCTTCGATTCGGTTTTATATGCCGACTGTCAAACGGTTCCGTTATTTAAGTCTCGTATTCATCGGCGGGCTGGCGTTCGTCGACCTGATTACGAAAACGATAGTCCGCGTAACCCTGCCGCCCGGGTTTAAATTAAAATTATTCTCCGGTCTTATAAACGTCGGGAACTACGCGAACCCCGGTAAGATACTGGGTGTTTTCGACGACTCCTTCTCCATCTTCTTCACCGTCGGCATAATAATACTGGTTTACCTTTTGTTTGTGCATATCTTCGCTTCGCCGTCGCGTTGGCTCGTCGGCGCCGAATGTTCGATCTTCGGCGGCGCTGTCGGAAACATTATCGATAAACTTACCGACGGTACGGTAACCGATTTCATATCGATCGGCCTACCGGTATTACAGGATTTTGCTTTCAACCTGGCGGACGTTTTTATCATAACCGGCGCCCTGGCCGCTTTACCGTTGGGGTTACTCGAAATTTTCGGGAAACAAGTGGCGACCGGGAAAGAAAACGAAGCCGACGTATGAAACTTCAGTTAACGACCCGGAAAGTCGAAACGTTGCTTCCCGCGTTCCTCTTCAAAACGAGCGCGTACGAAACCGGTAAGGAAACCGTCGCCTTCGCGGGTTTGATGGTTCCTGTCGGTCTTTTAACTTTAATTAGCGCATAACGCCGTAAATAATAGATTTAACGTCTTTCGTTTCAATTAATTTGATTTTACTTCGCCGTAAGCTCGGTAAGTATATATCGAGGTTTATCTATTATGTTAGCGTATATATTTTGTATCGGGCCGCTTCATATTTTAGTTGCTTTAAACCGCGCAGTTATATATTATAGTAGCCTACCTTGATACTACCGCGTTCAGTTATGTCTGATTGGTTGAAAGAACGGGTTCGGTTCGGCAAGACCGATTTACGCGTAGGGCGGGTCGGTATAGGCGCGTCTTACGGCGCGCCCGCCGGCGCGCTCGAAACCGCTTTCGATAGCGGGTGCAATTACTTCTACTGGGGCGCCCTGCGCCGCCCTCAGATGGCCGCGGCTATACGCAACATCGTCGCGAGGGGCGTACGGGACCAGCTCGTAGTGGTGATACAGGTCTTCAGGCGGAGCCCGGGCGGTTTAGAGAAAAGTTTGACCAGAGGGTTGAAGAAACTCGGGTTGGACTACGCCGACGTACTATTGCTTGGGTGGTATAATAAACCGCCGAGGCCGCGAACCCTGGACAGGGCTGAAAAGCTGCGTGAGTCGGGAGCTTTTCGGTATCTCGGGCTTTCTGGAC
>CBDUXC010000308.1:0-3250 GCA_965371065.1 uncultured bacterium | reverse complement strand
ACGTACGACGTGTCGGGAATAATTACTCTTGTCGCCGGCGCCGAGTGGGATGGCGACTACCTGTGGATAATGGACCAGCGGGATACGGACACGATGATGAAGCTGGCCCTCGACGGAATATCACCTGAGACGAGCATTACGCCGGTTTCGTTGGGTAATATCAAAGCCCGGTTCAAGTAGTCCGACGCGTTCCGATACGCGTAAGAGGCGCCCGTATAGGGCGCCTGTTTCGTATAACGTTTTTTGCTTGTATTAGGGTATCCGGGGTTGTATAATTCGGGAGTGATGGACCGTTTCCGCATCGCGACGGTTCTTATTTAACCGTTTAACGTGTTGCAATAAGGAGGTATTATCATGAGGTTGTTTTTGGTGTTTGTGTTCGTTGCTGCTGCTGTAACGGCGTTTGCTCAAGACTGGGTTTTTATAAACGATTGGCCTGTTTACGAAGTCTTAAGCAACCCGGATGACCCTGAGGATACGTTCGCCTTTGGCCTTGCGTGGAAAGATGATTTGATCTACGTTCAGAGTTGGAATCCGGATACGATCTGGCCGGACCCGCCGTGGGTTACTAATCTTTATATCTACAACGAGAGCGGCAACTACCAGGGAACCCAGTTCTCAAGCGACTTGGACGATATAGATTGCTCCTGCGTCGACTGGAAGGGCGATTCCGACCACGGCGGCGTAGGTTGGTACATGGGCGACCGCCGCGCTTCTACGATGTATCTTACCGCCGAGGATGGTTCATCTTACACCGAGTTCGCGGGTCCATCGAACTTCGACAGGATGTATGGCGTAGCCCATAACCCCGATAACGACATGTTGTACGTTTCGGACGATTCTACCGGGTGGGCTGGTTGGGGTTACCTCGACGGTTCAGGTCTCGTTACGTCCTGGACTCAGGAGAACGTGGGCTTTATGTACTGCTCGATGAAGTACGTGTCCGTAGGACGATCTAACTATTTAATGGCGGTTTGGCGAGAGTTCGGTATTTATAATAACTCCCAACTTCATATCTTTACCTTACATTCCGACGGCGAGCCCAGAGATATATACACGCCCGACATTATCATCGATTTCGGGGATTACTTCTACTACCCGGGCGATTTCTCCTACGACGGAGAGTACATGTGGCTTCTCGACCAGAATAAAGACGGAGCCGGAGGTTTAGATTACGTGGCGCAGATAGACCTGCCCGGTTTCTCCGACGGCATCGTCAACATCCAACCCGCAAGCCTAGGCAACATCAAAGCCCAGTTCAGATAGTAGTTAGAATAAGCGCGTGAAACGCGAAAAGGGGCGCCGTTCGACGGCGCCTTTTTTTGTTGTTGACGCGCAACGGTGTAACGGAGCACCGATTTTTGCCTTGAAAAGAATACCGGTTTGTTTTAATATCCGGGCGGAATTAAAAGGACGATATCGCGGAGTACCGCAGGTTTAACCCTTAAGGAGGTAGTATTATGAGAACGCTGTGTGTACTATTAACGCTCGTCGTCGCGGTTTCGGTATCGGCGACCGATTGGTATATCCTCGACTACTGGGATGTCCCCGAAATTCCGGGTAACCCTGAGGTCCCGACGGATATAAGCCACGCTTTCGGGCTCGCTTACCGGGATAGTGAAATTTACGTAAGCCACTGGAACGAAGAAACCCTTTATCCGGATCCGCCGTTCCTTACGAACCTGTGGGTTTACGACATGGACGGGAACTACCAGGGTAAGCACTTCCCCTCCGACATAATCGAGATTGATACCGGATGCGTGGATTGGAAAGGAGACTCGGACCACGGCGGTACGGGCTGGTATATGGGCAATCGGCGCGACATCGAAGTGTTCTTCGTAGCCGATAACGGTTTGTCCTATACGTCGTTCGCCGGCCCGTCTAACTTCAGTGATAGGACGTACGGTATCGCGCATAACCCGGACAACGATATACTGTACGTTTCGAACTGGATAAATGAATCGGGTTGGGTTGCGTGGGGTTCGCTCGACGGGTCGGGTCACGTTACATCATGGACCCAGGAGGACCCGGGCTTCCCGTATAACGCGCTAAAATACGTTTCCGTTGGCGGTACGGGTTACCTTTTTGCGCAGTATAGGGGTTTATCAGGTACTTGGGATAACACCCTCCACGTTTTTTCTCTGGACTCTTCGGGTATCCCTAACGATATATACGTACCTGACGAGATTATCGATTACAACGGCGAGTTCTTCTACCCGGGTGACATTAGTTGGGACGGCGACAACTTCTGGATGCTCGACCAGAACCGGCTCGACGAAGACGGTTCCGACTACCCGACGGAAATCGCGCTTCCGGGGTTCTCCTCGTACACCGTTAACATTACTCCTGCTTCTCTCGGTAACATCAAAGCCCGGTTCAGGTAACGGATTCTACGACCTTGGCGGACGAAACAAAGGGGAGCGCCGACCACCGGCGTTCCCCTTTTAGCTTGACATAAACCACTGTTTGCGTTTATGTTCGGTATTGTACCTTACCCTTGTTTTTAACCGGTGGAATTAACGAGAAATATACTTACGTGTCTCTTCGTTTTCGGCGTCCTTGCGTACTCGGCGGCCGAACCCGCGGGCGAGGCCGGAGGCGGGGCGAACGAAGGGGACGTTGAATACATCGTCATCCTGTCCGAGGTCGCGGTGTGGGAGGATACTATCCCGTCGGACAAGGATATGAAGATATACTTCGACGTTGATAAAGCGATGGCTTACCTTTTCGCGTTGTACGGTGAAGCGACTATGGAGATATATTCGCCGTATGGCCTCTGGAAACAATCGTCGATTACCGATCCGGATATAACCGTAAAAGTCGAAAAGGATTTACCCGCCGACGGGAATTACCATATGCTGCCGGCGGGGAGCGACTTGGGCGAGTATTATATGATCCTGACTAAAAAGAAGCGCAATAAAAGAGCGCCGTTCACGATAGTCCAGTACACCGTGTATAAATTCGAGAAGCCGTTGGTTGAAGAAGAACCGGTCGAAAAAGAGGTCGGCGCGCCTGCGCCGACCGACTAACCCTAACAAGCTGAGATAGCTCTTTAAGCTTGGGCGGCGGCGATTACGTCTATAAGGGCCGCGGCAAGCTTCTCGGGCGCGTGCCGCAGCACGAGCTTTGTCTCTACCGCGACCTCCGCGCCGTCCGCCTGTATCGTTTCCTCCTGTACCTCTTCGACGATGTCGGACAGACAGAGTATGCTGCCCTCGACCACGATGACTTCCTTGCCGTCGCCGAAGTC
>CBDUXC010000307.1:0-3254 GCA_965371065.1 uncultured bacterium | reverse complement strand
AACTCGTCGTAGCATACCTTTACCCTCCCGTTGTTAAAATCGTATTATTCTTGGTTAAGGAATACGTACTTCAGCCCGCGCCAGGGCCTGACGACTTCCTCCGGTGCGTCTTTCTTTTTCGGCCTGTGCCATAGCCCGCTGAAGTCGTACGTTTTGAAGTAATAATCGTCGTGCTTCCTGAACTTCTTGAAATTCGCCGATAGCCCCTGGACGTACGGGATAACCTCTATATCCAGCTTCATCAGCGCCGCTTCGTCCCAGGTTATGGGCGCTTTCTTTCTATACCAGTACGGACCGAGCCAGTGTACCAACTTCCTCAACCGTTCTTCCCCGGTCGCGCCTCGTTTCTGTATCGGGAAAGTATAAACCCCTTTTCTGTATCTATCAAGGTCTTCCCGGAACCGTTCCAGGAACGGCTCGACGTCGCCTTCGCAGTCGTTCAGGAAATACGCAACGCCTTCGTTCCTCGTCGTGTCCGGGTCGTCGTAGACCTCGTTCAGGACGACCTTCATAGTAGCTGGTCCGGCGTTGTATATCGCTCCGGTCAATTTCACTCGATTAATCGTACCGGTTGTCGACCCGAAGGACAGAACTCCCGACCCCTTCATCTCGGACCGGATAGCGGGGTGCCAGGTTGCCGCGGCCGGTTGGTTCAGCATCTCGCGCAGGAACGCCGCGCCTATTTCTATATTGAACCTGGAGACGTTCCTCACGGCGTATTTAGAGTTCGTAGGGAGCCTGTTGAGACGTACGCTCACCAGCCCGTCGTCGGTAGGCAGCGTAATCTTATAATTAGTCCCTTTTATCAGGTCGGCCGTACACTGCATATAGCCGGTCGCCGAACCCCGTCCCCTTCCGGCGCGGTAGATAAGGCCGCTCTGGGTCCGATGTACAAACCCGCATTCCTGGTAACTTACCGTCATCATCAGGGCGACGAAGTCGGCGTCGTTTATATCGTAGCGCTTGCCTTCTATAACCGCGTTTCTGTCCGTCGGCGCGGGCGTGTATCGCCTATATTCGGCGTTGACCCGTTTTCCGACCTCCCGGAAAGTATGGTAAACGCTGTGGTACGGGTCGTCCGCGTCGTAGCCTTTCATATTATCGAAGAAGCTTATAGGTACGGGCGCAGGTACGCCCCGGATTTCGATCGTAGAATTGAGCAAGTGTTCTACGGTGGACTTCCCGACGATCCGTCCCAGTTCGTCTTCGGTCGCCGCGATCCCGTACGCCGGCGGCAGGTTATCCAGTTCCCACAACAGGTCCTCCTCAGCGGAGGTGTTATAGGGGAGCCGGGTTCGTAGTTCCTTCAGCTTCTCGACAAGCTCGTCGTCGAAAACGGCATTTAGCGGAGTCATCGGCTCGTACGTATAACTTGGGTCCGCTTCGTCAAGAGTGGATAGGGCGACGTTTATCATTCTCTTCACGTAGAATACGGCCGGCGAGTTCACCGGGCGCCCTTCCCGGTCGGCCGGGCAATAATATAAAAACGACGGCTCAGGCGGTTCTTCTTCGCCTGAAACGTAAATTCCTTCAACGCCGAGGACCGGACCGTAAATAGGGTGGGCCGCCCGGGGGCTGTAATAGGGGAAGAACGGTCTGCCCTTCTCGTTTTCCGGTAAGACGGCTTGAACGTTGTAACGGGGGTCCTGCGCGCTCGACAGAACCGCGATACGAAGGAACTCTTTGTTGGAGTCCGGCGGAAAGGCCGTGAACTTATCGTCCCCCGATTCGACGGTTAACTTCGTTTCGTATATTCCGGGGACTACCGCCCTGTACGCGTAAGAACCTACGTTTCCGTATCCGAACCATTCGAAAGTGTTCTCGCGGCGTTTCGTTAACCGTTGGGGGAAGCCAACGGCGCCGTCTATGAACCTGTCGCTGTCGACCTTAAATACCAGTTCCCGGCCGTGGCCCCCGACGCGGTATATCTCCAGGACGACAATATCACCGCTCCGGGGTGTCGGGTCGAGGGTATAGTGGAACGTGGCCCCCCCGGCGACCGCGGTCTCGTCGTCAGCGACCCAACACCTGAACTCGGCTTCGTTGAGTTCGACCTCGAAGGCGCCCCGGTTATCAAAGTAACCGCCGTCAACACCCGGCGCGAACTCGTCCCGGAAACGTAGGCTAATCTCTCGACCGCGACCCGGGACGTAATAGATATAGACGTGGTCGTCGGGGTCCATCAGGTCGGCGTGTACAAGTTCGCCGTCGACAACGATAGAGTCCCGTGGCACGTCGAACGGGTCGTCTTTAGTAATAAATTGCGCGTCGAAACGTCGCCCGTCGGCGGCCCCGACTATAGTCCCGGAGACCTTGAGCTTATATAATCTGCCTTCGGCCAGGACCGAACTCGGGTAAACCTCCTCGCCGTCGGACGGGAGCTGGAGTATCTCCGTTCCGCCCTGGACCGAAGGCGTACCGACCAAAACCACCGCCACGACTATTACGGCGGCGGCTTTAATCTTCGTACGCGTTGGACGGCGCCAAAGGTAAACGGCCAGACCGGCGATACGTTTCGCCGCCTCGGAAATGGCCCGGGCGAGTAAGCGTCCGGCGTTAGCGGCGGAGCTTAGTATATAACCAGAGGTCGTTTTCAAAAACGCGTTCACGACGATTTAATAAAATTTTCGGCCCGGTAAAAACGGGCCGGCGGCGAAGCTCAAGCTTTTTCGCGGCCTGGCCGCGTTTCAACAAATCGGGATATAAAAATCCCTTATAAAGTTTCTATTTTTTTCATCGCGTTGGCTACTCTGACGGCCTCGCCCGGGTCGGCGGAGTAAAGTTCTATAAACTCCTGCCACTTCATCCGAGCGACCGACCTGTCTACTTTCTCATACACGGTAGCCAGGTTAAAAAGCGCGTCGGTGTCGCCCGGGTTGTCGGTAAGCACCCGGTTGTAACCCTGGATCGAAACGCCGTAGTCTTTTTCCAGATATGCTACGTACGCGAGGTTGGCCCTGGCTCTGGTACAACGGTCGTCTATCTCCAAGGCTTTTTCGTAGTATCCCGCGGCTTTATCGAGGTCCCCCAACCCCTGGTAAGCTTCGCCCAGCGCCGCGTATCCCACCGAGAGTTCGGGCTTCGTCTCCACGAACCCGCGGAAATGATAAGCCGCTTCAGTATGCCTTCCGGCCGAAAGGAGCGCTTCGCCCAGAAAGTAATCGGCGCCGGGAACGCCGTTCAAGTTAGCGGTTTTCAGTTCCTTTATCGCCCTCGGTATATTGCCTTGTGTGAAATATATCCGGCCGCGTACG
>CBDUXC010000306.1:0-3263 GCA_965371065.1 uncultured bacterium | reverse complement strand
CGTAGTACCCCGGGCCTATGCGCTCGATGATAAAGTCGCCGTCGGCGTCCGTCGTCGCGACGCGGTCCATACCTCTTACGACGACGAGCACGCCGGATATCGGTTCGCCGTTTTGATCTACTACCCGCCCGGAGATGCCGGCTTCTTCCGCCGGCTCGCCGGTCCAGTAGAGAAGCGTCTGCTCGTAGAATTGGGGATTAAGGCGGTCGTGGGTAGGGAACCCCCGGTAGGCCGCTAAAACCCGGTCGTAAACCTCCGGAAGGCGAACCGCCCGCAGGACCCGGAGCGCGGCGGCAGCCTCGACGTCGGCGTCGCGGAAGAACGTTACTTTTCGGTAAAAATAATATTGGTGCGTTGCGTTCTCCCGCCGCTCGAGCGCCCGGAGCGTATCGCGAACATCGAACCGAACGTAATAATCGAACAATCGCGGGAAGGCATCCGGAATGGCTTGCGTTTCGTCGCGGCGCAGCGCCAACAGCGCCTCGTCCACGGCGACGAGCGACAGGTTGGCGACGACCGGGCCGCCTCCCGGCGCCGCCGTTGAAACCGCCACCGCCGCCTTGCCGTCGGCCGGTACGTATTCCTCTTTATCGAACGATAACGCGACGTCCATTTCCGTCGTATGGTCGCGGGGCCATACGACCTCCCGGGCGGAGTAGAACCAGCCGTCGTGGAAAGCCCCCGCGGCCAGTATCAACTCCGGGAAATGCCGCTCGTCGGCGACGAAGGCGAAGGAGGTTTTATATCCTCCCTCCGGGTCGCGCGCGAGCGTCAGGTTGCGATACTCCTCCAAGGCCGTAACGAACAACGCCAAGCCGACGTTCACGCCCTCAAAACGCGAGCGAACCGTTACCTCTACCGTTTCGCCCAGCTCCGGCCTCGGGTTGTCAACGGTTATTTCGAGCTCGGGAACCCGCTCGGCCGTTTCCGCCTCGGGCGGAAGGAACCGCAGATTTTGATTCCGTTTGTACTTGTCGCCGGCGGTACTCTTCACCTCCGCCTCGAGCAGCACGTATTCCGGCGGCTCGGCGAGCGCGACGACGACTTCTGCTTTCCCCTCGGCGTCCGTCGTCGCAACGGCGTTATATAACCTTCGGCCCTTCGCGTACCCCTTCTCGCCGCTCTTTTCCTTCAACTCGTAAACCCTCAACCGGACCGGCATCGCCACCGGCTCGTCGTACCAGTCGAAGGTCCGCAATCGGACTTTGACCGGTTCGCCGCGGCGGTACTCGTACTTGTCGGTAGTGAAGTCGACGAGGCGGTCGCTGACGTAGGTGTTGACGCGGGTGTGTTCTTCTATCTCGCGCCGCGAGGGGTCCGTAATCCTAACGTGAATCGAGTATTCATTATCGTATTTACCGGCGTACTTCGACCGCCACCCGATGACGTACTCGCCGTTTACGTCGGTCTCGCCCTCTCCTTTTTTAACCGAAACGCCGTGCTCGTAACCGTCGCCTTTGCGGCCGGACCGCGTTACCTCGTACGCCACCGTCGCGCCGGCCATCGCGCCGCCGAAATAGTAACTGCCGGCGACCTTGACGCGAACCTTCTCGCCGGACAGGTAGCGGTCCTTCTCCGGCGTTAACGCGACCTCGTACTCCGGCTTCTCGTACTCCTCGACGTCGAAACGTGCCCACGCATCCCAGCGTCGCGGCGAAGGGCCCTCCCACGCCGCAATCAAATCGTACGAGCCGAGTTTGGCGTCCGACGCCAGCTCGAGGTTTCCCCACGCCGTGCCGAAGTCGTCGGTCTCGCCCTCGCCGGTCCAAACTTCGTTTCCCCTAGGGTCGCGCAGTCGGAACGCCAATTTCGTCCCCGCGAGCGGCGTTAAAGCCCGTTCCGCCGGGTCCGCGAGGCGCAGAATCGCTTTGTAGTTTACCGTTTGGCCGGGGTGGTATAGCGGTTTGTCGGTGTAGAGAACGCCGTATTGCGTGCGGAGGTCTTCCCGGTACCACGGCCTCGAAAGGGTCAGGAACGCCGGGCCGAGGTCGGTATGACATACTATATGGTGTTCCTCGTTCCGATCTATGCCTCGGCGGCTGAGGAGGTATCCGTCGCCGGAGGGCCGGGCGTCGACCGCAACCGGCGTCCAAGCGGTTTCCGCGGTCCTTTTCCATTTACGTTCCTCGGAAAAGTAATAACCGTCGAACGTCGATACCTCCACCGGGCGGCCGGCCTCCGTATCCGATACCTGGACGTACGTATCGAGCTCCTCGTCCACGGCGACCGCGGCAACTTTGCTGTAAACGAACAGCGAACGGCACAGGTTCCCGTCCGGCGCCTGCGCCTCGACGACGTACACGCCGGGCGCGAGGTCCTCGCGCGTAACCTCGCAGGTCACGAACCGCAGGTCGCCCTCGTATCCCGTCGCAACTTCCCACTTCTCGACGGCCTCCCCCACGCCGGGGAGGTCGGCGGCGGGCCGCGGGGCGACCCTTTCGATCTTGGCGTAGCCCTTCTCGACCTCCTCGAACCCGGTTTCGTCGGCGCTGAGGTCCGGCCTTACCCGCCGGCCGTCGCCGAGGTAGAGGTCGACCGCGCCCAGCTTGCGCTCGAGAACCTCGTACTTGGCGGCATCCACCTTATATAACGTCATCCCCAGGGAATCGTAGCCCTTGGCGTATATAACGACCTTAAGCGGCGTCTCTCCCCACGGGTCGCTTACGACCTCCTTTATCGCGAGGGAAGGCCGGCGAATGCCGTCCGCCACGCCGCGAAGGTATTCGGCGTAACTCTCGCTCGCGACGTCCCCGGCAATCTCGTCAAAAGCCGCCGCGGCCGCTTCCGGCTCGTTGAAGAAATCAACGAGGTAATGCGCGATGGCGAGACGCGAGGACACCGCCGCTTGCGTCCCCGGGTATTCGGCCGCGACGGCTTCCCACTGCTCGAAAGCTTTGCCAAGGCGCGCTTCGGCCTCCCGCCGCCTAACCTCGTATATCGGCAGCTCTCCCCAACCCTTTTCGAAAACCGGATAGAGCCGTCCGCACAAGGTACCCCGGAGAAAGCCGAGCGCGGCGCGCATCTCGCGCGACATCTCCGTTTCCTCCAAGGCGGCCAGGAAACGTTCTTTGTTTACGAACTCATCGTCGGCGTCGTCGCCCTCCAAGTACAACGCGTCCATCACAAGTACATGATTCAAAACGTTGCGGTCGGCAACTTCCAGCCAGCGTTCGCCGTGGAGAAACGCCATATGTTTCGAAAAAGTCTCTTCGGTAAACGCCAGCGCCCGGGCGCGGAGTTTCTTCCTCAACCGCTCACGCCCG
>CBDUXC010000305.1:0-3267 GCA_965371065.1 uncultured bacterium | reverse complement strand
AACTCAGAGCCCCTCGCGTTTACGGTGAACAGCGATCTTCCGCCGGTTGGCGACGTCGCCCTTCAAATAACCGCGACGGCCGACGGCGATATATCCGACGAAATGGACTTCAACGTTTACGTCATCGATACGTCTTCGTCCGGATTGGCCGACGACATGGAGAGCGGCGAAGGGGATTGGACCCACGGTGGAGAAAACGACCAATGGCACCTGTCCGATTGGACGTACCACACGCCTACCCACGCCTGGCGGTGCGGCGACGAAGGAGCCGAAGGTTATAACGACGACATGGTCGCCAATCTCTTTACCCGGTTGATGTACATACCGCCCGGAAAAGCCGAAGGCGAGATGTCGTTCTTCCACAACTACGGCGTTACCGGCCCGGACCGCGTAAAAGTCCAGATCGACCCCGGTACGGCTGAATGGGAAACTCTAATGGACTACGGCGGTTCAAGCGACGGCTGGGTCCACGAAATTATCGATATTAGCGAGTACGAGGGTGTTGTACAGTTTCGCTTCAAGATGACCACGAACTCGTCCGGCGACCTCTACGGATGGGACGTAGACGACGTATATATCGACTGCGACGACCCGTTCACCGACATACCAGTTTACAACTTTCTGGCCTTCTACGACGACGGCGCGGTTACGGTTCAGTGGAGCTGCGACGAATACGTCGAACTCGTGGGCTTCAACCTATATCGCAGGGAAGCGGACACTACCGCCGCGGCGCTTTCGACGCCGAACGTCAAATCCACCGGCCTAACCGCCTCCAAAATCGACGACGGCGGTTGGTTCCACCTGAACGACGCGCTCATCGCCGGCGGCTCGCCGTATCGCTATATCGACGATGCCGTCGAAGGGGACTTAACCTACGAGTACAAACTTGAAGCCGTCGTGAATACGGGCGCCGAAGAAATAGGTACCCGTAAGGTTGACACCGGCGACGGCGACGTGCCGTTGACCTACCGCCTCGCGCAGAGCTACCCGAACCCGACGACCGGTACTTCTTTCATAGATTTCGCTGTACCGCAGACCGAACGGGTAACGCTCAAGGTTTACACGCTTAGCGGCCGGTGTGTAGCCACGCTCTACGACGAAGTGGTGACGCCCGGTATCTACACGGTGCCGTTCGACGTATCGGCCCTGGCCGACGGGCTCTACATCTACAGGATGACAACGCCCAACTACACGGCCGTAAAGAAAGCTCTCGTCAGCCGGTAGTTAAGGCGATCTCTCGGAACATAAAAGGCGGGGTAAAACCCCGCCTTTTCGTTTTTAAACCGTGGACCGTCAATTACGTGTCGCGTCGGCGGACGATTGTGGTATATTAAAACCTTGAGACAGGCTTTTCCCGCAGTACGCTACTACACGAAGGAGCTTGGATGTGTTACGTTCGAGTCCTACTTGGAAAAGCGGCCGTCTTTCTGACGGCGGGTTTCTTCCTCGCGAGCTCGGCCGAAGGGAGCGATATGACGGATGAAAATAACACACCAAACGTAAACGTCCGGTTCATTTTCAACTACTGCAACGACCCGGCGGCGATGCGGGTTTTCTATTCTGAAATAATCGGATTAAAAGAAGCGGCCTTCGACGAAGAACAAGGGTACCTGGTCTATCAATGCGAGGGGTTCCAGATGGTGTTCTTCCGCGCGGAAAACGAACTGACGCCGTTGGAGGATTGGGCCGACCAACCGGGATACAAAGAAGGGACGTTTGAAGTGACGTCGTGGGCGGTCGAAGTACCGGAAGGCGATTTCGCCGAAACGGTGGAACGCATCCTTGACAGCGGCGCTGCAGTCTTAAAAGACGCGCCGGAGTGGCGAATGGACAACTACTGGGGTTTTACGGTGATGGATCCGATGGGGACCACCGTCGAGATATATACCATACCGGCGGAGAAACCGGAAACGACGACCTGGACGGGCAAATAGTACGAGACACCGGGGAATTACCCCAGAAACGAAACAGCCGCCGGGCTACGCCGGCGGCTGTTATTACGTAGTTCGGTTTAATACGAAACAGCTGTCGACAACATCGAACAACCGACGCAACCGAAAACGCCCAGGAAGTAAAGTATATAGCAGACGCAGCAAGTGATGACGAACAGGACCGCAGCTATAATGCAGTTCTTCCCGAAAGCTTTACACTCCGGGTCGTCCTTGGTCAGGTAGATAATACCGATTATTAACCCTGCTATCGGGATAATAAACGATATTATGTAGAACAACCACTTCGGCTCGAGCGGTTTTTCGCCGTTTGCCATCGTCTCTACCTCCTAAACACGTAGGTTTATTAAACGATACGAACCGGAATACGGGTTCTACGCACCCGCCGCCGCGGCACCGAAAATAATACCGAATAAGACGAAGTAGAAGAGCAGGTACAGGATGACGCAGATGCAGATTACAACGAAGTACGCGATCGCCGCTATAAGGCAGTTCTTGCCGAACTGCTTACATTCCGGGTCCGGTTTGCTCATGTATATAGCACCGATGATGATCCCGGCTAAAGGTATGATGAAAGATATGATGTAAAAAAGCCATCTAGGCTCTAGAGGTTTATCGCCGTTAGTCATACCACCACCTCACTTTATAACACCTGACGTACCGCGCCCGGTTCTCCACGGGCGCGGTACGAGGTATTTGAACGGCCTTTCCGGGGCCGTCGCTTTAATCCATACGTTCAGGTCGTTATTTTATTTACGCGATTATCGACCGCTGCTTGTTACGAGATGGCCGTACCTAACGCGCCGCAACCGGCCCATAGGATTATGCAGAGGCACCAGAGTACTATCGGGATAATACCGAGAATTAAGCACATCTTGCCGAAGGACTTGCAGTCCAGGTCCGGTTTCCTCATATAGAGGATGCCCAGAATTATACCGACCGGCCAGATAATGAACGATAGGATGTAGAACAACCATTTAGGTTCGAGCGGTTTGTCCAACGAAGTCCCGTTTGTCATCCTTATTACCTCCTACTTAGATAAAGTATATCGATATATAGACCGCTACGGTAAGTCATAACGGTCAGCCTTTTGGCCTATTTCACCGAATAATAACATCCCCCTTAAAAAAATCAACAAAAAAATCCTGTCAAATAGAAAGTTTATACGTCCACCGAAAGTACGGATACGGGCCGCTTTTACGGTCAGTCCCCGCTTTCGCCCTCTTGAAAACGTCCCTTCACCCGTAGCAATAAGCGGTAAATCATCAGGATTCAACCCGCCGAACGGTCAAACGACGGTAAACGCTTTCGTTAGTCG
>CBDUXC010000304.1:0-3270 GCA_965371065.1 uncultured bacterium | reverse complement strand
TTATTTTTACCTTTACCGTTCTTATACTTAATAATTGGTAATATCCGACCTTCGTACGTTACACTTTCACGCAAAATAGTAGTAATCACCGCCGGGCTTCCCGCCCGGCCTTCTCCTATCATTTATAGTCAAGAATATCGCTCGGGTCCCAGTCGTACTCGGCGCCCGGGGGGTAGATGTCGGCGATAAGGTCGATTACGTCGGACAGCCTTTCCCGCTCGGCCCGGGCGTCGAGTTCGCCGCTTTCGGGTATATTGTAGTAGACGTACGGGGCGCCGCCGCCAATCGAAAACTCCGTGCCCGAAATCAGGAGTTCCCGGAGCGCGTTGGAGGCTTCCGGGTCGTTCGCCAGGTAACCGCTGACGGTCGAGAGGGGGACCCACTCGCCGGCGTCGCCGCCCTCCACTTCAAGAGTTCCGTCCGGACTTACGCGCATTTGATACGAATTTATGTTCACGTACTTGACCGACGCGACCGGAACCGGGAAGTACCCCGAAGCCGATACGCTCCAGTCGGAGCCGGGGTAGTGGCTTACGGATAGATTAATAGGCGCGCCCCGCCGATACCCGTAGCTCGAGTAGCTCGCGCCGTACCAGAGCCCCATCCGGTAGTTGAAGTAACCGGCTTCAGAGTAGTCTTCGTCGAAAGCGTCGTTGAGCTGGCCCGAGACGAGTTCCTCCGCGAAAGAGGAATCGCCGAGGATTCTCGCTTCGTACTCGGCCCGCGCTGTCGGATTTATCCAGAAGATATACCATCCGCCTGCTATGCCCGCTACGGCGAGTATCAACGAAATAGCGCCGCCGCCTACCAACAGCCGACGTGTGTTCCTATCTCCGCCCGTTCCGCCGGCGATCGCGCCGACGAATATCATAATGCATACTACAGCCGCCGTTATGGTCAGGATGAACTTTATCGCGAACTCGTACGGGACCAGCGGCGGGATGAAACCGACGGCCATAGCGACGCCGACCAGTATCAATGCCGCGACGAGCGATAACACGATATAAACTCCGGTAAAAACTTTCATAGATGTACTCCGCGTTAGATTTCTGTTGTCGGTTGAGCTGTTTTCGTTTAGAATAGCATAAGGGCGCGTTTCGCGGTAACGTTTATTGGGAGACTTGAATCGCCGCGTCGGTTTAACCGGCGGAGCGTGAAACCCGCTTTTTAACGCGGGTAATTATACCTGATATTAATAGTTGGAGGTTAATTGTGGTAATCGGTATGCCATCTGAGAGCGAGCCTTTCAAGCCCGACGACATAATGCAGCTCGCAGTCGGTTTCCAGCGGAGCCGGATTTTATTAACGGCCTACGAACTCGGGTTGTTCTCGGTTCTGGGCGACGAAGAGAAGACGTCGGCGGACGTAGCCGATGAGTTGGGGACCGACGCCCGGGCCACCGACCGTTTGATGAACGCGTTGTGCGTTATGGGTTTGCTCGAAAAGAGCGACGGCCTGTTCTCGAACGCGCCGTCGGCCGCCGAACTACTTGTGAAGGGGAAACCCGGCTATATGGCGGGCTTGATGCATACCGTCCACCTGTGGGACACGTGGAGTACGTTGACCGACGCGGTCCGGGCCGGCGGGTCCGTCGCGATGGGCCCGGTGAACGACCGGGGCGATAAATGGCTCGACGCGTTCATCGAGGCGATGCACTACCGGGGGACGCGGCAAGCGGAGGAAGTAGTCTCGCAGCTCGACCTTGACGGCGTTGACCGGGTACTGGACGTCGGCGGCGGGTCCGGCGCTTTCTCGATAGCGTTCGCCCGGGCCAGGGAAGGGCTCCGTGCGACGGTCTTTGATTTGCCCAACGTGATACCCCTCACGGCGAAGTACCTGGAAGACGAGGGGTACAGCGACAGGGTCGATACGGCGGTGGGGGATTACCACGCCGACGACTTCGGTGACGGATACGATATGGTCTTCCTGTCGGCTATAATCCACAGCAACTCCTTCGACGAGAACCGGGAGTTGATAAAGAAGGCGGCGGACGCGCTGAACCCCGGCGGGCAGGTGGTCGTGTCGGACTTCATCGTGGATGAGGACCGGATCGGGCCGCCGTGGGCGGTTGTCTTCGCGCTCAATATGCTCGTGGCTACCGAGGCCGGCGATACGTATACTGAGTCCGAGGTTCGGGATATGATGGGTCAAGCCGGTTTGACCGATATAACGAGGAAGGATGCGGACTTCGCGTCGAGTTTGATAATAGGAACTAAAAAGGAATAGTGAAAGCCCATAAGTTAAGGAGGTTATTATGCCGTTGATTACGGTGGAAGGTCCGCGGTTGGACATCGAAAAGAAGAGGGTGTTCGTGGACGCCCTGGCCGAGGCCGGCGCGCAAGCGTACGGATTCGATAAGGACGGTATGATCGTCCTTATCCGGGAGAACGCTCCGGAGAACGTGGCGATCGGCGGGACACTTATCAGCGACCGAAAGTAAAACCTGATTCCCCGGGTTTTTATTGGAGCGTCGAGGAACGCGGCGGCCGTCGACGGCGTGTCCGACGGATAGTAAATACGAAAGATGTTCGAGGGCGCGGCGTTAACCGGTATAGCGAGGAAGGATACCGGCTTCGCGTCGAGTTTAATAATAGGGAGGAAACCCCGATGATCAGGATTTCTATCGTCCTGGCTGTAGTCGCATTTTTTATCGCAGCACCGGCGTGGGCCGGCGGCCCGGAGGTATACAAAGTATGGTCGTACCCCCTGGATACCTCGATAACCGCCGACGACTTCGTGTGTATTTCGGGCAACGGGAAACACATCGCCGTCGTATCGGAGCATAAGAAGCTGTATATGTTCGACGCCGACGGAACCCTGATTTGGAACTATAACTTCGACATGCGCGAATATTACGGGTTTGCCGACGTTAATAGCCTTTCGGCGACCGACGACTTTTCCAGGATATATATAACGGCCGAACGTTCGCCGGACCTTTTCGTATTCGACGACAGCGGCGACCTGGTCGCGAAAATACCTATGGAAGGCGAAACGACCAGCTGCTGCGTTACGGGCGACGGCTCGAAGCTCTACGTCGGCTACGGCGACGGGCGACTGGAGTGCTACAAGACGGGCGACGAACTCGAGCTGCTCTGGACGTTCAGCGAACCGGCCGAGGCGAGACCGGGCGAAACCCTCCCCTGGCGCTCTACGGCGATTAATCTGATAGACTCGTCCGACGACGGTTCGGTAGTAGTCGCTCTCGTAGGTAATCGACAGATAACGGTCATAAAATCCGGCGGCGCGGTTCGATACAAGTACCCCGCGGCC
>CBDUXC010000303.1:0-3272 GCA_965371065.1 uncultured bacterium | reverse complement strand
ACCCTCACATCTCTTATTATGATACTTCTAACGATGACCTCAAATACGCCTACTACGACCGGTCGTCGTGGCATATCGATAGCGTCGATACGGCGGGAGGCGTGGGGATATATACGTCAATAGCCGTAGACACCTCTGATAATCCCCATATATCGTATTTTGACGACACGAATAAAGACCTGAAATACGCCTGGTATGGCCCAGACGACGTCGATATAACGGTAAAATACTTCTCGGCCGATAGCGCGGCCGACGGCGTCGAAGTCTCGTGGGAATGCGCCGACGAGGTCACCGGTTTCAACCTCATCCGCTTGGCCCGCTCGAGCAAAGCGATTGCGTTACGAAAAAAACTCAACGCCGGGCTGATAACGGGCGAATCGCCGTACGCGTATCTCGACGCGGCGGTGGAGGATGGCGCGACCTACAGTTATTGGCTCGAGGCGATAGACATCGGCGGCTCGAGCGAGACCTTCGGGCCGGTCGAGTGCACGTGGAACGGCGCCCTGCCGACCGCATACGCGCTCTACCAGTCGCGGCCGAACCCGGCGCGTGGGACCGCGACAATAGCCTTCGACCTGCCGGAGGATACAAGGGTTACGCTGACGGTATACGATATTACCGGCCGTAAGATAACAACCATCGTTGACAGGGCTTTACCGGCCGGCGAACACGAATTTGAGGTATCACAGCTCACGCCGGGCGTGTATGTATATAAGCTGTCCGCGGGTTCGTTCAGCGCGGCGAGGAAGATGGTTGTAGTCCGGTAGAACTAAAAGGTTAGTAAAAATGGACGGGTGCGGAGCAGGTACTGGTGCTCCGCGACGGCGAGATACAGAGCGATACGTGGAACGATAAGTAGTCGCGGAACGGTAGCAGCTCGACCGCGCCCGTTATAAGGGCGCGTTTCTTTTTAGAGGGGACGTGAGTATTTTAAACGATAAACGTATATCGTTACCGGTACAGGTAACTGTAACGATTTTTTATTATTATTCGATATTAATGCTTGACAGTCTTTAGACTAAATGATATATTATATTAGCTATCCGATTAAATTAAGGAATTTAGCGGCAAGTTATAAAAAGGGGGGAACGAACGCTGAACGCGACCTGCGCGGCGCGATAGCCCGAGACTCCTTGCGATTTACGTTATCAATTTAACTAATAAATAAAATAGGTTAACATGATACCCCTAGTAGGTTGCAATTTCGCCAACGAGAAAGGGAGATGGTTTACGATGTTTATTAAAACTCTTACGATAATCCTGGTTCTCCCATTTATTTTCGGTATTCCTTTTGCTCAAGCGACTACTTACGAAGCCGCCCAGACCGACTGGTCCGGCGGCGACGGCGTAACAGGTCCCGTAACCGACTGGGGCGACACCTTCGACGCCGCTGCGGATATCAACTGGTCGGACACCCCCGGGGAGCTCCTGCTTAATCGCGCGTTGACCGAAAACGTAATCACCGACGCAATCGCTAACGCCAGAACGATTTGCGCCGGGGATATAGACGGCGACGGCGACGTGGACATCGCCGCGGCCGTCGGTACGTCGTGTACGTGGTGGGAGAACGCCGACGGTTCCGGCTCTTCTTGGGTCGAACACGTTGTTTACGCATCCAGCGTTCCCACTCTTTCCGTCGATACGGGCGATATTGACGGTAACGGCGACTTAGATATTATTTGTACTTTCAGCATCAACTTCGTTTACTACGGGTACTGGTTCGAAAACTACGGCGGTTCAGGGACGTTCTGGATCCAACGTTCGCGGTTCGGTGACGCATTACACCTTTGCGCGGCCGACATAGACGGCGACGACGACGCCGACATAGTCGGCGCGACCGATGAGAACACGGTCGTATACTGGGAAAACACCGACGGGGACGGGCTTGCGTGGACCCAGCATACGATCGACGACGCTTTCGAGGTTTCGGTATCGGTTTACGTCGCAGACATCGACGGCGATAACGATCTCGACGTGGTGGCGGCCGCGCTTTCGGGCAACGAGGTGGCCTGGTGGCAAAACGACGGAGGTTCGCCGCCGGTTTGGACGAAGCATTCGGTTGACGCGTCGTTTACCAACGCGAGGACGGTTTTCGTCGACGATATCGACGACGACGGAGACGCTGATATCCTGGGCGGCTCTTTAGGTCACGAAACCGCCTGGTGGGCGAACGTCGACGGAAGCGGCACGACGTGGAAAAAAGAGATTATCTCCGACGACGCCGAAGCGAATTCGGTCTGCGCCGCCGATATGGATGACGACGGCGACTTAGACGTTTTAGGCGCGTATAATTCGGAAAACAACATAGTGCTCTATGAAAACGTCGA
Organism: uncultured bacterium; assembly: GCA_965371065.1. Classification (GTDB taxonomy): domain Bacteria; phylum RBG-13-66-14; class B26-G2; order WVWN01. The sequence goes on along the minus strand of CBDUXC010000303.1, from coordinate 945 downwards.
CGGTCTGGGAACGGCCTGGGACGCTCGTACTGTAAACGACGACACACTCGGGGGCTTGTGCGTCGAAGTCGCCGATGTGGACGACGACGGCCAACCGGAAGTTGTAGGCTCGCTTCGCCGCGAATATTCCGGCGCCTTGCGTTGGTGGGACGTATCAGAGTACGAAGAATCGGGCGAACTCGTTTCGTCGATTCTGGATACCGGCGGTCCGGCGGATTGGGGCCAGATAGATTGGACCGACGATACGCCCGAAGGAACGACCGTTAAGTTCCGGGCCCGCAGTTCGAGCGACGCCGGCGATATGGGCGACTGGTCGCCGGATATAACCTCGCCCGGGGTCCTCGGTTCCTATCTGGTAAACGGTGACCAATACGTCCAGTACAAAGCTATACTGGAAACCACGGACCCCGGCGTTACGCCTGTGTTGGAAGACGTTACGATCGATTGGGGTTACACTGATATAGCTGTAACGTCGTTCTCGGCCGAGAGCGTACGCGACGGCGTCGAAGTTTCCTGGAAGTGCGCCGACGAGGTCACCGGTTTCAACCTCATCCGCTTGGCCGGCTCAAGCAAAGCGATTGCGTTACGAAAAAAACTCAACGCCGGGCTGATAACCGGCGAATCGCCTTACGAGTACCTGGACTCGGCGGTCGAAGAAGGCGCTACCTACAGCTACTGGCTGGAAGCTATTGACGTCGGCGGCGCGGCCGAGACATTCGGGCCGGTCGAGTGCACGTGGAACGGTGCCCTGCCGACCGCGTACGCGTTGTATCAATCCCGGCCGAACCCCGCGGCTGGGAGTGCGACGATAGCGTTCGACCTACCGGAGGATACAAGGGTTACGCTGGCCGTTTACGACATCAGCGGGCGGAAAGTAACGACGCTCGTAAACGAGACGCTGACTATCGGCACCCACGAGCGTACAATATCGGAGCTTGCGCCGGG
>CBDUXC010000302.1:0-3295 GCA_965371065.1 uncultured bacterium | reverse complement strand
CTCCACAACAACCTGGCCGTGGCGCTGGAGGCCCAGGCGAAGCTCGAGGACGCGTATGCAGAGTACAAACGGGCAGTAGCTCTCGACCCGGGCAACGATAAGTTCCGGCGCAACCTGGACGAGTTCGTCCACGACCACCGGTGGATGCTTGAAAGTAACGGCGGAGAATAGGAATATAACGACGACCCGAAGTAATATTCCTGTTGATATCGGACGGTTAAAGTCGTATAATAACGTTATTCAACGAACGATAAAACCCACACAGAGGTAAGACTTTGATTTCCAAACTAAAAACGCTCGTATCCGGGGCAGCGTGCGATTTCGCCGAAGCGCGCTACGAAGAAGGCGTTACGACCTACATCGAGTTCGATAACACGGGCTTGAAGACGGCGAACGTGCATACGTACCGCGGCGGGAACGTCCGGGTGCTGGTCGACGGGAACTTCGGCGTCGTTTCGTTCGAGGATATGGACAGAGCCGGCGAATACCTGGAGAAGGCTCTAGACGCGGCCCGCTTACGCAAGGGCGAGCTCGACGGCTTCGGCGCCGGCGAAGTTAACGTGGACGCCGTCGTCGTCGAACTCGACGAAGTACCCGCCGACGTCCCGCTCGAGGAGAAGGTCGAAATACTAAAAAGCTATAACAACCTTATGCTCTCGGTACCAGGCGTCGAGAACACCCGGATAATGTACTACGACAAGAAGGACCATCGGGTAATAGTGAACTCGGACGGAACGGAACTTGACCTGACGGTACCGCGGGTGGGCGCGGCGTTCGTTCCCATCGCCGTCGACGGCGACCTTATACAACAAGCCAACATTAACATCGGTGGTATAAAACCTTTCGGTATATACAGGGATAGGGAAGAAGATATCGAGGAAGTCGCGAATAAAGCCGTTTCCCTGCTCAAAGCCGAACCGGTCAAAGGCGGCGTTTACACGGCGATAATTGACCCGGAGTTAACCGGTGTCTTCGTCCACGAGGCTTTCGGGCACACCGACGAGGGCGACTACGTTTACAAAGACGAGCATATGCGGGAGATTATGCAGCTCGGGCGTCGGTTCGCGTCGGAGATAGTCAACTTCGTCGACGACGGTACGCTTTTCGGCGTAGGCGGTTATATCCCCTACGACGACGAAGGGACGAAATCGAAGAAGAACTATTTAATCAAAGAAGGGATACTCATAGGCCGGATGCACTCCCGGGAGACGGCGACACTGATGGGTGAACCGTTGACGGGGAACGGGCGCGCGATCAGCTACAAGTTCGCGCCGATACCACGGATGACCAACACCTTCGTCGAGTCCGGCGAGACCACCTTTGAGGAAATGCTCGAAGCCGTCGGCGACGGAATTTACGTCCGAGGCGCCCGCGGCGGCACCGGCGGCGAGACATTTACCTTCACCGCCGAGGACGGGTACTACATCCGCGGTGGGAAGCTGGCCGGGCACGTCCGGGACCTGAAACTGCAGGGGAACCTGTTCGAGACGCTGGAGAACATCGCCGCCGTCGGTGATGACCTGTACATCCCGGACGAAGGCGTCGGCGGGTGCGGTAAATCGAACCAGATGCCGCTTCCCGTCGGTACGGGCGGGCCCCATATCCTTGTGAAGAACGTTCAGATCGGAGGCCGTTAGCCCCCTATGATAGAACAAATACTCGAACGTGCGAAAAAAGTCGCCGACGCGGCCGAAGTCTACTATGCCGAGAACGAGACGACGAGCGTATTCTTCGAAGCCGGGAAACTCAACCGCGCCGACGTCAAGAACTCGATACGCGTAATCCTGAGATGCATCGTCGACGGGCGAATCGGGTACGCGAGCGCAACGAGCGCCGAAAACGCCGACGAACTCGTAAGAAACGCGCTGGCGACGGCCGCGTACGGGAAGAAAGCCGGCTTTGAGTTGGCCGCCGGCGAACCCTGCGCCGACGTAAAGACCTTCGACGCGCGCGTCGCGACGCTGCCCGCCGAAACGATGGTAGAAACCGGCGAAACGGCCGTTACGCGCCTGCTGGAAACCGACCCGACCATCAATATTACGGCGGAAGTTAAAAAAATGGTCGGCCGCCGGCGCATCGTAAACTCGGCCGGGATGGACCGTTCGGAAGAAGCGACCGGCTACATGTTCGTATTAAGTTTCACCCGCGCCCGCGAAGGCGACATCTTCGAGCACTGGGACTACGACGCGTCGGCTTCCCTAGACGTGGACGAAGAAAGCATAACCGAACGGTTAGCCGACGTCCTCCGATGGGCCGACCGTACGGTACCCGTAAAGACCGGCAAAACCGATTTAATCATCCATTTCGCCGAAGTACCCGCTCTCCTCCGACCCATGCTGATAGGATTGAACGGAGAAAACATCGCTAGAGGGTCATCGCCACTCGTCGGGAAAGTCGGCGAAAAAACTCTTGACGAAAGGTTCACCGTATACGACGACCCGTCGATCGACTACGCAAGTTCTACGTCCGCGTTCGACGGCGAAGGGACGGCGCGCGGGAAGTTAACCCTCGTTGAAGAAGGCAAACTCAGGTCGTATTTACTCGACCTGTCGTCGGCGGCCGAGCTGGATATGGAACCGACCGGAAATGCAAACCGGGCCGGTTCCGCCCCGGCGCCGGGGTCGTCCAACATCGTTATTGCATCGGCGGAGGGAAAAACGTACGCGGAGCTCGTGTCGGATACCGACGAAGGTATAATAGCCCTTGCGCTCACGGGCGCCGGTATGGGCAACATGCTCGGCGGCGAAATTTCGGCCAGCATCTGGACCGGCTTGAAGGTCGAGAACGGCGAGCTCGTCGGGCGCGTAAAAAACACCATCTTCAGCGGCAACATCTACGAGATGCTCAAAGACCGGGTTAAGGCAGTCAGCTCCGACGTACGGACGATAAACGGGTCGTACACCATACCGGCTGTCATAATCGCCGACCAGCTAATAACCGGGACGGAATAAACCGGCCCTTTCAAGACACGAGCCACCCAACGGGTGGCCGTTTCATATAACCGGACGATGTCCGAAAGAGAACCCAACGTTTATAGAAACGCGGCGCTTCTACTCGCGACCAACGTCTACAGGGTCGCGTGCAATGCGGCCCTGTTTTTTATAATCGCCCGTATCCTGGGAAGCACCGAGCTCGGGCGCTACCAGTTCGCCCTTTCCTTCGCCGCCCTTTTCGGAATAGCGGTCCACCTCGGCTTAAACGACCTGATAATCCGCCAGGTCGCCGCGGCAAAGGAAAAAGCCGGCTACTACTTTACACACGCTTTCTTCATCAAATCCGCCTTCGGCGTCGTCGT
>CBDUXC010000301.1:0-3311 GCA_965371065.1 uncultured bacterium | reverse complement strand
GCCACGGCGGTAGAGATAAACCCGCTGGTCGTTACCACCGCGGGCGAGGTCGTGGCCGCCGACTGCAGGATCACGATAGACGACTACGCGGTCTATCGCCACCCGGAGCTGGGGATCGGGGTAGCGCGGGAGTTCGACCGCCCGCCGACCGAGCTGGACCTGGTCGCGTACAACGTCGAGAAAGACGACTACCGCGGTACCTTCTACTTCGTTCAACTGGAACAAGGATACTCGAGGAGCGACGATTACGTCGGTTTCCATGGGGCCGGCGGCGGCGGCTCGATGATGTCTATGGACGCGGTATTGGCCGAGGGCTTCAAGCTCGCGAACTTCTGCGACACGTCCGGGAACCCGCCGGCGTCGAAGGTTTACCGGGCGGCGAAGATAATCCTGGCCCAGGGCCCGATTGACGGTTACTTCGGGTCCGGTTCGGGCGTCGCCAGCCAGGAGCAGTTCCACTCGGCTCGGGGTTTCGTTAAGGCTTTCCGGGAGGCGTGGCTCGATATCCCCACCGTGATTCGGCTCGGCGGAAACCAGGAAGACCTGGCGGTCGAGATACTGACCGAATATACTAAAGACTTGCCGGCGCCGGTAGAGGGGTACAAGAAGGACGACCCGGCCGGCTTTTGCGCCCGGCGACTGCGGGAGCTTGTGGACGCGTGGGACTACACGAAGACGTACGAACGCCCGCCGGAGGAGCCGCATAACGCGGACTACTCCTTCAACACGGTAACCAACGGGGCCGTATCTTTCGATTATTCCATGTGCCGCGAATGCGAAACCAAGATATGTATAGAAACCTGTGTCCCGGGCATACTCAAGGCCGACGACGACGGTTGTCCTCGGTTGAACATCGGTCCGGAGGAAGCGGCCAAGGGCAAATGTACCGAATGCCTAGCGTGCGAGGTGGAGTGCTTTGCTAAGGGGAACGGCGGGGGGAGAATAATTCTTCCTATACCCGGATTAATCGTTTAATTAATGTCAATAATAATTGACGAAAAAACGAAAGTCTTGATTCAGGGCATCACCGGCCGGGAAGGCCGCGCCCGGGCGGCGTTGATGAAGGGCTACGGCACCGACGTGGTCGCCGGCGTAACGCCCGGCCGCGGCGGCGAAGAGGTCGAGGACGTCCCCGTATTCGATACAGTCGCGGCGGCGGTGGACGAGGTCGGCGCCGTCGACGCCACCGCCGTCTTCGTCCCGGCGCCGCTGGTTCGGGATGCCGCCCTGGAGGCCTTCGACTCGGGGGTAAAACTCGCCGTGTTGGTCCCGGACCGCGTACCGATCTACGACGTTTTGGATATCGCCGCCGCCGCCCGGGCCAACGACGCGCGCTTCGTCGGCCCTAATACGCTGGGCGTCCTATCGGTGGATAAAGCCGTAATGGGGATGCTCGGCGGTCGCGCGGAATCCGCGAAGAAGTGGTTTAAGCCCGGGCCTGTGGGCGTCTCGAGCCGGTCCGGCGGGATTACGTCGAGCCTTGCTTACTACCTGAACAAGGTCGGGGTCGGCCAGACCACGATAATTCACGTCGGCGGCGACCCGGTCGTCGGGACACGCCACCCGGACGTGTTGCTGATGTTCGAGGACGACCCGGCGACCAAGGCCGTCGTGATGTTCGGCGAAATAGGCGGGACCCAGGAGGAGGAAGTAGCCGAGCTAATCGCCGACGGCCGGTTCACCAAACCGCTCGTCGCGTTCGTCGGCGGGAAGGCGGCCAGGGAAGGCACGCGCTTCAGCCACGCCGGCGCGATCGTCGAAGGAAACCGGGGAACGTACGGGGGCAAGGTCCGGGCCCTGCGGGAAGCGGGCGCGACCGTGGTGGACGATTACGACCGGATACCGGACGAAACCGTGCGTGTACTCCAGGAAGCCGGTATCGCGACCGGCGGGAGTTAAGAGAGTAAATGACTGAAGCCGTAAATATACTCTTCGTTTGCACCGGTAACTCGTGCCGGAGCCAGATGGCCGAAGGGCTGGCCCGGATTCTCGGCGGCGACGCCGTGGACGTGTACTCGGCCGGGACCAATCCCATCGGCATAGTAGAGCGGACGTACAAAGTTATGGAAGAAGTCGGCGTGGACATCTCGGGTCAAACGTCGGACCCGTTGGAGATATTTATCGGTCACCCTTTCGACTACGTCATAACCCTTTGCGTCCACGCCGAAGCATTGTGCCCGACTTGGAACGGCTCCGGCAAAAGCCTCCACTGGCCGATCCCGGACCCGTACAGCGTTCAGGGTACCGAGGAGGGAATTATCACCGCGTACAGGTCGGCCCGGGATATGATACGCGACGAGATAATCGAGTTCTTCGGCGAAATAAGCGTCCTGATAGACGAAGAAAAACTGACCCGAGTTGAAGGCGAATAAAAACGGAGAACCTATGTCCCCCGATAAATGGAAAACCGCGATAACGCACATCGCAACCAACAAGATACGGCTACGCGGGTATCCGGTCGAGGAGCTTATGGGGCGCCGTTCCTACGCCGAGGTGGCGTGGCTCGCGCTAAAGGGCGAGCTGCCGACGCCGGCCCAGGGCCGGATGCTCGACGCGATACTCGTGTCGTCGGTGGACCACGGTGTTACGCCGCCGTCGTGCCTCGCGGCTATTACGGCCGCGTCCACGGGCGCGCCTGTTAACGCGGCCCTGGCCGCCGGAATTCTGAGCATCAACAAGCACCACGGCGGCGCCGTAGAGAACTGTATGCGTATAATCCGAGAAGCGGCGGCCTTGAAGAAACAGGGGTTGTCGTCCGACGACGCGGCGGCCGAGCTGGTCGCGGACTACCGGAAACGAAAAAAGCGGCTCGCCGGTTTCGGCCACCGGCTCCACACGAGGGACCCGCGGGCGGTACGATTGTTCGAGTTGGCCGACGAAACGGGCGCCGCCGGCGAATATATCGCGATGGCCCGGGCGCTGGAAACCCAACTTCAAACTCAATCCGGTAAGGACCTGCCGTTGAACGTAGACGGCGCTATCGGTGCGGTGCTGCTCGAGCTCGGCTTCGAGCCGGAAATCGCCAACGCGTTTTTTATCGTCGCGCGGCTCCCCGGCCTTCTCGCCCACGTACTGGAGGAGTGGGAACGGCAGAAGCCGATGCGCCAAATCGAGCCGAGCCAATGGGAGTACGACGGCCCGCTGGAACGCCACCTGGACGACTAAGGGGTACCTATGAGCGACAACGTCAGAAATAAATTAACGGAGCTTTTCGGCGAGGAACTCGGTTGGATATCGGATTCTGAATTACGGGAAAAAACGATAACCGCTCTGGTCGAAGCCGTCGCGGCCGGCGGATGTAAAGCCGAAGA
>CBDUXC010000300.1:0-3318 GCA_965371065.1 uncultured bacterium | reverse complement strand
TGGACGGTATCCGGGCCGAGTTGTAAAAACTTGTTTACCGCGAACGACGGCCGCCCGGGTATCGGGCGGTTTTTTCTTCAAATTCACGAAGAAAAGCGTAAAAACCTTGACGGTATAGAACTCTGCGATTATAATAGCGCGGTGCTCGACCTTACGAAGATAGCGTCGGAAATAGCCGGACTGGGCGAAGCCGTACGCGATTCTCGGGCGGCTCGGAAGTTGCGGCTCGAAAAAGCGATGCGCCTGTTAAAAGGAGCGCCGGGGCCCGACGAACTTACCGAGCTTATCAAAGCGGCGGCGTCCACCTGGCAGTTCGCTCATCCGCTGGAGGACGTTCAAACACGAGAAGCGGCCGACGAAGCCCCCGGAAACTACACGGCCGTCGCCGCCGACGCGTCCCAGGCCGCGCCCGGGCGTCACAGCCCGCTCCCGTACTATGTCATTAACACCGGACGCGTCGTCATAAGATACGGCGAAGGCGCAACCGCGTCTTTGAACTCGGAACCGGCTCTGGGCGATTTCTCGTCCGCCGAAGAGGAGCTTAGCTACCTGGGCTATGAAGTCCGCAGGGACGCTTACATATCGGAAGAGCGATTGCTCGCCGAGTTCGGCGCGCTCGCCGAGTTGTCCGGTAAAACCAAGCCGCCCGCAATCTCTATGTACGACGGTTCGCTTATACTCTGGTATTTGCGGAAACAACCGGAAAAACGCCGGCGGGATGTCGTAAAGGCGTTGACGACGTGGCTCGACGTGTGCAGAGATAATGGCGTTATCCCAATCGGGTATATCTCGAAACCGGGCGCCCGCGATGTCGTTTACGACCTGGCCCTCCTTGCCTGCGACCGGGAACATGCCCACTGCGAATCCTGCAGGGCGGGCCGACAACGCTCCGACGTCCCCTGTTCCGAAATCGTTAAACTGCACGACGCCGACGTATTCAGCGAAACGTCGGAGTCCGGTGAACGGTCCGCCGTATTCATAAACAGGTTAACGCCTGTACTCGACGAGTACGGCGACGAAGATAACCGGATCGCTTACTTCTACCTGAACGTCGGAACCGAGGTTGCGAGGGTGGAGTTCCCGCGGTGGGTGTTTAACGGCGGTTTGATAAACGTGGTACAGTCGCTTGCCCTTGACCAGAGCGATAAAGGCGCCGGTTACCCCCGGGTGCTGGCTCTGGCCCACGAGTACGCGCTCGTGGAGCGGAAGGAGGCCGACGCGTTTCTGGGACTTCTGGAAGGCGCGGCCCTGCCGTCGCAGGTTTCGCCGAAGGAGTTTGCGAAGCGGCGCCGGCGCGTTTAAGCCGTTATTCGACCGCGTATCCGGCCGCCGCCATATCTTCCGCCAGCGATTGATAACCCTGTTCCATCAGGTCGTTCGCTCTAGCGATGTCGGTGATACCGCCGTTAAAAATCGTCGTGTAGTTAATCCGGATGCCTTCGGCGACCCGGGAAATACCCGTGATGTAAAGGTCCATAGCGCTCGATATAATCCCGTGGGAAACGCCGAACCCTTCGGGTAAGGGCATACTATCGAACTCGGACTTTATATCGCGAAGATCGTTGGCCCGGGCTTCTATTTCCCAAAGCCTTTCGTCGCGCGCGGCGTCGTCTTTCGTTTCGAGCCACTCGAGATAAGGTTGGGCTTCCTGAAGCTTGTCGGTGAAGCGGTAGGTTACGTCGTTGACCGAGTCCCAGTACCCGGCAATCGGGTCGTCCTGAGCCGCCGCTAAAACCGCGCCGATAATCATAACGCCGGCTATAAGCGAAAAGGTCCTTTTCATATAATCACCTTTCGACATTGTAAAACGCTTCGGGCTTATATTATAGTCTAGCTAAAAATAGCACCAATATCAAGTTTCCGCGCACACCGCGGCGTCCCTATCGGTACGCGAGAAAAGTTGAAGTAGGACGTAGTATAAATGGAATCGATACTAATCCTCGTTATTACCGCCGCGTCGATCGGTTTTATCCACACAGTACTCGGGCCGGATCATTACATACCGTTCGTTGCGATGTCGAAGGCCGGGCGGTGGTCGAGGTTAAAGACGCTGGTGGTTACACTATCGTGCGGTCTGGGTCACGTGTTAAGTTCCGTCGTGATCGGTATAATCGGCGCCGTATTCGGTATAGCCGTCGGTAAACTAACCATCTTCGAAGGCGTGCGCGGCGGTTTAGCCGCATGGGCCCTTATCTCGTTCGGGTTGGTATATATGATATGGGGTATTACGACCGTCGTAAGGAACAAACGACACGCGCATCGCCATATCCATACCGACGGGACTAAGCACGAACACGACCATGTACATGAGGGCCGGCACGCCCACGTCCATTCGGCCGGTGGAAGCGCGAAGTTGACGCCCTGGATACTGTTCACCGTGTTCGTCCTCGGGCCGTGCGAACCCTTGATACCGCTGTTGATGTATCCCGCGCTACGGTCGAGCCCGATTGGCGTCGTTTACGTTACGGCCGCGTTCGCGGCGGCTACTATACTTACAATGACCGGTATCGTCGCTCTATTGTCCTTCGGTATACAGTTCGTTAAGCTGGGAAGGTTCGAGAGGTATTCCCACGCGGTGGCCGGCGGCGTTATTGCGTTATCGGGCCTGGCGGTAATCTTATTCCCGATATAAAGCGGTGCATGCGACAGGTGATAGAAATGATGACTAGAGAGTATATAGTCGCGGGCGAAAAGCGGAAGAGCGAAAAACTGCTCGAAGTGTTCTGCCCCTACGACGGCGAACCCGTCGGTAGCACGTGGGAGGCGACCGACGAGAACATCGGGGAAGCGGCCGCGCGGGCCGTTGCAACCGCCGGCGGTTTAGCGAAGACGCCGGTCCACGAGCGGCGCGCGGTGCTGAGAAAGCTTTCAGGGCTCGTCCGTGAAAACGCCGAAGAATTATCGAAAACCGTCGCCCTGGAGGCCGGCAAGAACGTGAAGGAGGCGCGGGCCGAGGTCGACCGGGCGGCCTTCACCGCCGAGGTGTCCGCCGACGAGACGAGCCGCCTTGGCGGCGAGGTCGTTCCGATGGACGTTCACCCGGCCGGCGAAGGCCGAATCGGAATCGTCCGGCGGTTCCCCCGGGGGCCGGTTCTTGGGATAACGCCTTTTAACTTCCCGATAAACCTGGTGATGCACAAACTCGCGCCGGCTATCGCCGTGGGCGCGCCCATAGTCATCAAACCGGCTTCGGCCACGCCGTTGTCGGCGCTTGCGCTGGCGGAGCTGGCGCTGGAGGCCGGCGCGCCGCCGGAGATGGTATCGGTCCTGCCGATGGCTGGCCCTCGGGCCGAGGCGCTCGTCGCCGACGACCGGTTC
>CBDUXC010000299.1:0-3331 GCA_965371065.1 uncultured bacterium | reverse complement strand
CACCGGCCGTCGCTTCGATGGACTTCGCGTACGTCTTCGCCGAATCATCCAACGAACAGCCGGGATAGTAGGGATAGGCCGCCACGGTTATCCCCTTCCTTTCTCGATGTGGTCCAGAATCGCACGGACTTGTTTGAACCCTTTGTGTTTCTTGGGGAACAAACTGAGCCTGCCTTTTTTCAAAAGCCGTAAGCCGAGGGGCATTTGCCCGACGGCACCGAACGGGTCGGTCTTGAGCATATAGTTGCGCAGCAGGGTCATCTCATGGTTGCGCCCGTATTTACGTACTGTGTCGGCGAATTCCTTCGCTAGTGTCCGAGCTTTCTTGGTCTCGGGGTTTTTGTAATCGTACTTCATTGCGAATTGTTTCAGCTTGTATAAAATGTCGGTTATTTTTATTTCTTTGGGGCACCGGGCCGTGCAACTATAACAAGAACAGCAAAGCCATATGGCTTTGCTGTTAAGTACTATGTCCCTATAACCGGCGCGAGTCAGGGCGAAAATCTGGCGGGGACTGTAGTCCATGTCGCGACTGGTTGGGCAACTCCCGCTGCAGTTGCCGCATTGGATACAGGAGATTATCTTTTCTCCACCGGGAATCGCCATAACCTTGTCTAAAAAGTGTACGTCCGGTGTCGTCGCCCATATTGCGTCGGAACCTACTTTCATCGTTCCTCCAATTTGAGAAAAAAATCACAAACCTATCAGTAAAACTAAGCGGTCGTAGTATTCGCCGCTTTTAGGACGGTTATAAACGTTCCTGAACCGCCATTATATACGTTTTTTAGGGAATGTCAAGGGATTTCGACGCCGATTTCGCAGATATTGTGTTTTTTTTCACAAACATAACCATTTTAGTCATCTTTAACGCGTCGCGTTCAGAAGTGTGAGGCCCGTTAAAGCGGAATAATATCTATTATAAAAGGGAGACGTTCCTCGGAATTAGAGGCGTAGTTTACGTAACTAATTATATATCAATACGTTACTAATTTCGATAAGCGGATAAGGAGTTTTTGATGTCCACCTCGTGAACGAGTTGGTAGTAGGTCTTCGGGCGGCGGTCTGCCGCCTTCAAGCGGCGGTCGTAACCCTTTCGAGCAGTAGTAGTACCGCCTTCAAGCGGTGGTCGTGACCCTTTCGAGCGGTGGTCGTACCGCCTTCGACCGGTGAACTACCACGACGTAAACGTCGTGGTCTCAGGTAATTATAATTTTATGGATATTATAGAGATATAGAGACACCGTCGTTTACGGCGGCGTTCATCCTTCGACCGGCGGTCATACCGCGCCGGCGAAGCGTACAACGGTAGCCTTTAGGCTACCGTCGCTAAACCGTTTAGCCGCGGCGGCTGTTGAGATACGCGGCGTAAAAAGCGGAGAAACTCCTATTATAAAAGGGGTTGACGATAGTGTGCCCTCTTTACTGCACGTACCCCATATCCCTCATTTTACGCCAAGATTCTTCGTCGATCGCGCCGGTTCCTGATTTCAAGCTTCTTTCTTCGTAGAACTCGATTGTCTCGTCCAACGTCTTCTCCATTTCGGCGTACCCGTACGGTTTTTCTTTTAAAGGGTTTTGTTCGTACCGGTCGTTCTTTACGTCGAAGACGAAGTCGCGGTCCTTATTATGATCGTGTATCAATTTGTAGTCGGGTCCTATTATAGATTCGGCAGTCAGGTATCCTACAGGCGCGCCGACTTTTGACGGATCCCAAACAGTCTCTAAATATACGTCCCTGTTTATTTCGGATATCAGAAGGCGGTCCGGCGGGAGTCGGTCGCCTTCCATTGCTGGGATAAGGCTGATACCGTAAAAATCGGCTACGACTTCCGTCGGCGGCGAGACACCCGCCCAGTCGTATATAGTAGGCGTAAGGTCGGCGAGTGCGACCGGTTCGGATACGCGCTCTTTATGACCGTCTTCGCGGCTGTTAACTACGACTAACGGGACGTGTATCGATTCTCGGTAGAGGGCCCGGGCGTGGTAAAGGAACCCGTGCTCCATAAACTCTTCGCCGTGGTCCGACGTTATTATGACGAGGGAGTCGTCAAGATAACCTTCGCGGTCCAGTCCGTCAACCAGCTCACCTACAGCGTAGTCGCATTGTAGTATCTCGCAATCGTATCGGCGGATTAGCTCTTGTACTTCCGATTCGGTAAGGTCCAGCGTTACTTCCGGGTCGTTGATGAACTCGACTTCCATATGGACGCGTTTCGGCCTGAGTCGTACCGAGTCGATCGGCGGACCGAACGCGTTTTTGAAGTGTCGCGACGGTGTATAAGGCTCATGCGGTTCCATAAAATGCATATACAGGAATATCGGGTCGTTATTGAGATAGCGCAGGATGAACGAAGCGCGGCGGACCGCGTAAAGCGCAGGTTCTTTTCCGGGCTTGCTCCGGAAGTATCTGAAGGTTTCGTCGAAAATAGCGGCGCCCACGGGGCCGTCGGTAAACGCAACCGGCGTAGCGCCGACCGCGAAGAAGTCGAACCCTTGGTCGAAGTTGAACCGCGGTGTAATATGATAGTTAGCCGAGTCGGCGACGGTAATATAACCGTTAGCCTTCAAGACCTCGGCAATCGTTATAGCATCGTCCGGTAACGAGTCGAATATCATTTCGACGTTATGCCCCGAAGCCGGTAATCCCGTATAAATCGTTGCTACCGACGGCTTGGTCCAGGGCGCTTGCGATTGGCAATCCTCGAATACAGTTCCGTGTTCCGCCGTCCGGTCAATATACGGTGTCGTTACCCTTTCATAACCGTAAAGAGAACAGTGGTCGGCCCTGAGCGCGTCTATTAATATAAAGCAAATAAAGGGTTGGTCGTTCGGCCGCAGCAAATCCGGAAACGCACGAAAAACAGAAAACGACGTTGGCAGGAGCAATAAGATAGTAAGCGAAAATAATAAAGCGCGTCTAAACACCCGCGGACGTAGTTTTAACGCCCGTGTAATTAAAAGCGTCAGCTTATTCATGCCGTACGTAACCGGCGCGAAAACGAGCATTACGATTAAGATGTGGGCAGCCGCCCGAGGCGAGCCGTATAGTAAATTATGAGCGTTAACGGCCAGGAGAATTCGCGCGGATATAATGAACGTTAAGGCGAGTGTTAAAACCGTTATATAATCCGCACTGAAGAACGTACGGTTTTTTACGTACGGTAGTTGTTTGGTAATATGGAAAAGCAGGCCGATTGTTAATCCGGCGAAAGCGAACGGTGATATCGATAAAAAGACCAGTAGGGATAAGAGCTTGTAATGCTCGAGTATCGTTACGTTCGGATGTACTATAAACCCTACGTATAAGTCGACGAGGCCGGCTAAGACGCCG
>CBDUXC010000298.1:0-3334 GCA_965371065.1 uncultured bacterium | reverse complement strand
TGTTAAAAAGAATAAACACCCGGGGATTTACCCATGTACTATACTGGAAAATCAACGGCGACTTCTTGTTCCCCGGGTCGCCCTGGGGCGGCGACCCTCGCTACGAACAGTACCATTTCCTATATGACTTTCTTGAGGTTTATGGTACGCCCGTAGGCGGCGAAGACGGCGACGGAATTTTCGGACAGGACCGATTATATAAACTCAATGACGAACCGGTCCGTCCGCCGCGCCCGGCGTCGGAGCGAACAGGCGAAGGTTTCGACTATCCTCTAGAAAAAACGCCGGCGGCGTTTACCTTCGACGGTTAACATGGCGTATATATTATTCAACATCGTTATTGGCCTACTATCCATTTTAGCGTTTTACGCGACGGGCCGTGCGCTCGCTATAGCCTGCCGCATTAAAACCGAAGACGCCGCCGAAAAACTCGCCATTTATCCGGCGATCGGGATGGTTTCGTATTCTCTCGTGTTTACCGTATTAGGGTTCTGCTCGCTTTATTATAAAACCACTGCTTATATCGCCTTAACTGCAGGACTAACTTGTATATTCGTCAAACCGAAAAAACTCATAGGAGAAACGAGGGAGATATTCGACGGGTTCAAAAATTCATTGAGTTTCCAAAACCCTTTACGATTGTTCGTAGTAGTAGCAGCGACGGGATTCACGTTGCTTTTCTTCGTCCGGTCGCTTGCGCCCGACATAGGTTGGGACGTACTAACGTACCACTTGACGTTGCCGAAACACTATACCGTCGCCCACGGTTTATACTACGTGCCGGACGTCAGGGCGTCATCGTTTCCCCAATATATGAGTATGATAAACGTGTACGGAATGCTCTTGTACTCGCCGGCCCTCGTACGGATGTTTTCGACCGCGTGCTGGAGTATAACAGTCGCCCTTGTTTACTCAGCCGGACGGCGCCTGTACTCGAAACGGGCAGGCTTGTTCGCGGCGCTGATTTTTATCGTTACGCCCTTAGTTTTAGGTTACGCGCCGCGAGCTTTCAACGATATATGGTGGGCGTTATTCTTTTCGTTATCGTGTTATTTCTTACTGCGTTGGCGCGATACTGGAACAACGGGCGATATTATAACGGCGGGTATTCTCGCCGGGTTCGCGTTTGGTAGTAAAATCCTCGGGCTGTTTCTCTTCCCTATCTATATAATTATAATTGTGATCTCCCTCAAAGGCCGAAACCTGAACACGCTAAGAACTGTAACTATAATCGCCGTATTTACGGTACTTTTCATAGCCGTCGCGTCCCCCTGGTTTGCGCGTAATTACGCCGTAACAGGCGATATCCTTGGATTCGTAATGAACGATTACGAACAAGTGTCTGTCTGGCGTGGAGATACGGTAGGGGGCGGAATTATTTCGAAAGCTTTATGGTTCCTGTCATTACCGAATTTCTCTGCAATCCGATTTCCGGTCGTTAAGTTCTTTACCTTTCCCATATCGATCACTACCGCGGTGACTTCTTGGCGCGGGTGCCTGGGCATAGGTTTCATTATTTACACCGGTATCATCGCGAGTATATTCTACAAGAAAAACCGTAGAATAACGCTAAGTTTAATAGGCATTATGGTAGCGTACTACTTCATCTGGTTCTTTATGATGAAAAGCTTAACGCCCAGATATTTTCTACCCGTTTTGCCCCTCGCGTCGGTAATCGCCGGGTACGGTTTCTCAAGTTGGTCCGCTGTAAGTTCTCGCTTCGTCAGACGGGCCGCTACGGGCACATTAATCCTCTTGTTACTGCCGAGTATCTGGTTCGAAAAAGCGTTCTTATACCAAACGATCAGTGAAATAAAACTCGCTTTCAAACCGAACGACCACTACGAGTATTTCCTCGATACTTACTACGGCGGTTACGATTTACCGGCGGCCGTCGCCGGGCTACCGGCCGGTTCGAAGGTCCTTTCCATAGACGACAGGACCTACTACCTTATCGGCGGATCTACGCCGGTCCGCGTGGCTTACCCCTGGAACGATTACTACTTCGACTACTCAGAAGCCGCAACCCCCGAAGAACTTCGGGAACTAATGAGAGTAAGGGGATTCACCCACATCCTTTCCCGCCGCGATAGGGACCACTTCCTCTTCCCCGGGTCGCCCTGGGGCGGCGACCCGCGTTACGAGCAATACAGTTTCCGCGACGACTTCCTGGCCGTCTATGGGATCCCCGTCGGTGGCGACGACGGCATCTACGGCCAGGACAGCTTATACCAACTTAGTAAAGAACCGGTTTACCCGCCGCGGCCGGCGTCCGAACGCGTCGGCGAAGGGTTCGACTACCCCTTAAAATGGACGCCCGTGGCCTTCAAACAAAACGGCTAAACGTTCACCGCCAAAACGCGGTAACGCGATAGACCCGTTCCGGAAAAGCGCGCGCCTTTTGAGAAAAAAATCACATAACGCGCCAAAATCCCCTTGCACGTGTATAGGGGCTATGTTATATGTTCGGTAACTTTAATCTTGGAGGGACTCCCGAATGACTACGTTCAAGAAAACCGCGGATAAACTCAAGGCCGAGTTGGGCGCCGCAGTCCTGGAAATATCCGACGGCAACAGAATACCGTACGCGAAAATAGACCCGGCGGCGGCCCACGATGTAGCCGCGTCCCTCCACGGCGCCGGTTACGACTCCCTACTATACATCACCGCCAAAGACTACCCCGACGACGGCGAACTCGAGCTCGTCTGGCACTACTTCTCCTTCGCGGCCAACGAGGAGTTCTTCGTCAAGGCCCGCGTACCCCGGGCCGGCGCCAACGTACCGACTATCTCCGACGTATACGTCCACGCCGAGTGGCAGGAGGACGAGGTCTACGAGATGTTCGGCGTGACCTTCGACGGGCACCCGAACCCGCGGCGCCTGCTCACGCCCGAGTGGCTCGAAGGACACCCCTTACTTAAAGATTACGAGAACCCCTATTTGGAGAAGATACCGACCCAATAACGGCTCGGGTAGCGGCGCGTTGTACGCGCCGTAAGCGAATTGAATTCACTGCTACCAGCGATTACTTATTAACTAAATAGAAACAAACGGAAGTTTCCAGGAGCGACCCGATGTCCACCGAAACCCGCGAGCTGAGGACCGAAGAGTTCAAGATCAACATAGGCCCCCAGCACCCCAGCACCCACGGCGTCTTCCGTATGGTCAACACCATGGACGGCGAGCGCATCGTCGCTTGCGAGCCCCACATCGGCTACCTCCACCGCTCGATGGAGAAGATGGCCGAGAACCGCCAGTATATTTCCTATCTGATGATGACAGACCGAATAGACTACCTGAGCGGGCTCTTCTGCAACGAAGCCCACTGCCGTG
>CBDUXC010000297.1:0-3341 GCA_965371065.1 uncultured bacterium | reverse complement strand
ACGTTGATATACGCCAGCCCCAGCGTAGTCCGCGCTTCGGCCGTAGGCGTCGCCTGGACGATCTTCTCGTACTCGGCTATCGAGCCCTCAGCGTCTCCCTGCTGCATCTTGATGTACGCGATCCACTCGTACGCTACGGCCAGTTTCGGGTCGTACTCGAGGCTTTTCTCGAAGTAAGTAATCGCTTCGTCCAGGTTACCGGCGTTCGCCTCAACGACGCCTTTCTCGAATTCGGCGGCCGCTTCGGGCGTCGTCTCCATCTCGGTCGCCGACGCCAGGACGGCCATTAAAAGCACGCCGACTAACAGCCTTTCGAGCATACTCCCCTCCATTTCGCCAAAAACCGTTAATTAATCAACCCCATACCATCCAATCCCCGTTTTCGTCCTCAAACGAAGGCGTTCCGGCCAACTCCGCGGTAAGGGATTTCCAATCTATCTCAACGTCCGGGTGGCGCCGCTCTACCTCGTCGATTACCTCGTCCGTTATCTCCGGGTCGCGGCCGAGATAAAACAAGACCTTCTGCCGTACCGACGACCGATCGCCGTCCCGGACCCGTTCGTTCACCACGAGATACGCGTACGGACCTTTGAAACGGACGAACGCCATTAGAAGCTAACGCCGCCGATATTGAACGTTATAGCAGGGTAAGCGCTGTCGAAGTCTCCGGCGTCGGGAACCACGTACTCGAAAGCTACGCCCGCGCCGAAGTGCTCGCTCGGGTAATAATTGACGCCCACCAGGCCGGCGAAGCCGCCGTTGTTGGCCTTTCCGCCGTCCCACCACTTGCGGCTGTACACTACGCCCGCGCCGGCGTACGGGTCCAGCTCCTTGTTGCGGACGAAGTGATACGCGGTGTAAAGGGTAACCGGCAAGTAGTTTAACTTGACGTCGGTCAGGTTCCCGATGTCGGCGTTGTACCAGGAATACCCAACCGCGAGGGTCGAGTTCACCTGGGGCGCCCACCAGTAAGTTACGTACCCGTTGACCAGGGGCGCCCACGTGGCGTTCTCCTCCGGCGGCCTGTAAAGCGACATGCCGATACCATAGGAGAACCGGGCCGCGCCGGCGGCCGTGGCGGCGACCAATATAATTACGATAAGATATTTAAGCATATAACCTCCCTGAACGGCCGTTCTTCCCCGACCAAGTTTAACCAAATAGCAGTATTCACGGAAATCGGCCCGTTGTCAAGGGGTTTTCGGTTGACGGCGGGCGAACTACGGTGTAGAATTACGTAAGGGAGGAATAAGCCCGGTGGCTAACGAACCCAACAAACCGAACCCGTACGTGGAAATCCACAGCGTCGAAACGCTAATCGAGCGGTATCGCTCCGTCGCCGGCAGGGCGAAACGGATGGCTGGAGCCGGTAAGGTCTTCAAAGCCGGCTACGTATTCCTCATCGCCGCGATAATCGCGTACGTCGTCGCGAGCCGCTTCGGTCGGTTCCCGATATGGCCGGCCTTCGCCGCCGTCCTGTTAATAGCGGGGTTCTGGTTCGCCCACCGGCTCTACCGGAAGGAGCACGGTAGGGCCGCCGCCGACGCGCTGGAAGCGGAAACTTTGCTGCGGGCGTACGCGGACCGGCGCCCGCGGGCGGAACGCTACGAAATACTCCGGACCGCCGGCGTCCCCATTACCGAGGAAGAGCTGGACCGGCTCCGCCCGTCGGACTTCGAGAGATATCACTGAGCGAAATAGCAACGACGGGGTTCATCCCCCTCCTAAAATGATACCGCCGGATTCATCCGGCGGTGTTTAACGTGCGCAGCTCCGAACGCCGACTTCAGTCGGCGGAAAAAAATCATTGCCCCGAGTTAAAGAATATGTAGAAGATTACCGTAGTCCCCTTCCCCACCTCGCTGGTTATCTTTAGCACGTCCACGTTGTTCTTTATGTTGGGGAGGCCCAGCCCCGCGCCGAAGCCCATCTCCCGGACCTCGGCGGAAGCGGTCGTGTAGCCGGGGACCATCGCCTGCTCGATGTCCGGGATGCCCGGGCCGTCGTCGGCGATGACGACTTTGACGTTCTCGGGCGATACGAAGGCAGTGACCTTACCGCCGTCCGTGTGGGCGACCACGTTTATCTCGGCCTCGTACGACGCGATCGCGACCCGCCGGACCGTCTTCGGCGAAATCGGCAGCTTCTTCAAAAGCTGTTTTATCTTGCTGGCGGCGGCGCCCGCGCCGGTGAAGTCGCCGCCCTTCACTTTCTTCTCCACGGAAAGGCCCTTCGCGGCGGTCCCGTTGGACCCGTCGGCGGTCCCGTTGGACCCGTCGTCCTCGACCTCGATTCCGTCCTTTTTCCAGAAGTACTCGTTCAAAACAGCGTCGCCTTAATATTCCCGAGTCGAGAAGCCGCCCGGGCGCAAGCCCATATCGTAAACCAACCCGCAGGCCTCGTACATAGTGTAGTCGGTACTCAAAAGCGGAAGCCCCATCTCCTCGGCGTGCTCGATAACCACGGCGGTCGGCTCCTTGTTCCGCACGAAGACCACGCCGATGAGGTCTATCATCTCGGCGGCTCGTACCACCTGGATGTTGGCCAGCCCCGTTATCAGGAACGCGCCGGTATCGCAGCAAACCAGCATATCGCTGACCAGGTCCGACGCGATTACACAGCCGACCTCCCGGTCGATATTGCGGTCCACCAGCGCTTCGGCTTCCAGCTTCGCCGCTATGTCCTTAATCGTTGCGGCCACGGGCCCTCCGTAAAATCGCCGTTACGTATACACGAAAAAGCGCCGAAAGTATAAGGGCGAAATAAACGGTTGTCAAGGCGAACCGGACGCTCGAAGTCGGGCGTTCCCACCCCGCCGTGAACGGCGGGATCTCGCGATTACGGCCCGAACGATTTTACGATTGCGCCGGGGCGCCGGGTAACGTAACATAACCGGGACCTGAAAAGGAACCGTACTATGCCCGACGAAGAAAGAAAATGCGAACATCGGTACGAGGAGTGGGATACCGAAGAAGGAGATTTCGTCCGTAAACCTTGCCCGCACCCGTACTTCGGTCTGGGGAAAGATCCACGGACGGGCGAGGAAATAGATTGCTGTGTCTTTCACGCGTCTATGGACGCGAAGAAGGACCACCTCGGGCTATTCTGGTTCAAGTTCTGGCGCCTTTTCGCCGAAGCGAAGAAGCGCGTCGAAACCGCCGAAACCGAAGAGGAAAAGAAAAACGTCTGGCTCGAGTGCTACGGCTTCGTCTTTCCCGATACTGGAAATCGTTTCTATCGCCGTGAGTTCCCGTTCTCTGTAAATATACGGAACACTAAGTTATTGGGCGACGCGGATTTCTCGTGGGCTAAGTTCTCGGACGACGTGGATTTCTCGTGGG
>CBDUXC010000296.1:0-3346 GCA_965371065.1 uncultured bacterium | reverse complement strand
TTTCTGCGCGCCCGGCTGCAAGGCCAGGTTCGACGCGAACCCGGAAGAATACGCCGAAAGCGAATAATGGTGGGGCCGCTCCGAATAAGGTTAGGCGTTATCCTTGCCATTAACGCGGTATTTACCCTTTTCTCGGCCGCCGCGTCCACGAACGAAACCGCCGCCGGCCGGACGCCGGCGGACTCAACCAACGAATACGCGATAAACGAAGATACGGCTCTCAACTTCGTCTGGGACGTGTCTTACCTGATCGAGTTTAGAAAGCTGCACCCCGACGCCACGCTTGTTCTCACCGTTACCGGAACGCCCGCCGGAGAAGACGGCCGCTGGTGTATTAAGGCGATAGCCGACGAGGTCACCCACTACTCGACCGTCGACGTACCTTACACCGTCGGCGTATATTACGTGGACGCGACGACGGGAACGATAACGACGTTTGACCCGGTTACGGGCGAGGAACTAACGGTTGATAACCCTTAAACGCCGCATAAATGCTTATTAGTCCTATGTTGTACGACCCCGTAACGAAATAAGGTTACGATTTACGAATAGTACGGCAAAACGGATAAGGAAAGCGGCGAAAGGGGTCGAAAAATGGATAAAGCATTTACGCTGGCGTTAACAGCAGTTTTTTTATTAATCGGCTGCGACGAGGTAACCAGTCCAGACGACCAAATAGATACCGGGCGCGACCGGCTCTGGATCGTCGACCAGCCCGCGTCGCAAATATTGATTTATAAATTCGACGGGACGCTCCTCTATGAAGTCGGCGGTTTCCCCGAATTTATACAACCCAACGGCGTTGACGTTTATCAAACCGACGGGAGCGCCTGGGTCATCGACTTCTATGCCGATACGTTAACCAAGTTCGACCGCGACGGCAACAAACTGTTCCAGACGACGGACGGTGGAGAACCGACACTGCGCCAACCCACGTCGTTGGCGGTAAACCAAAGCGACGGGTCCGTCTGGGTGGCCGATTACATCCACATGCGGGTGGTTCGTTTCGACGAGAGCGGCGAAATTATAGGAACGATAACCGGGTTCTCCTTACCCAGGTCGGTATCTCTCGTAGACGGTTCCGGCGACTGCTGGGTGACCGACGAAGGTAAAGATTCCCTCTACCTATTCGACGGCGACCTGACCGGCGACGCTAACATCGGCGATGCCGATATAACCGTCGGCGGTTTTGACACGCCGCGGGTCGTCAAAGCGCTCGCCGACGGCGGCTGCTGGGTTCTTGATATCGGGAACGGCGAAGTCGTACATATAGGCTCCGGCGGCGACGTAATCGCGACCGTAACCGATTTCGGGACACCGACGTACGTAACCCTTTCGCCCACTGGCGACGAAGTACTTGTATCCGACGCCTTCTACCGCGCGGTCTTTACGATGGACGCGAAAGTTACGGGCACGACATCGTTGGACATTGTGGGTACCGTTTTCATCGACGGTATTCTAAACCCGGCGCATATATCGGTCGACCGGGACCGGGGACACGTCTTCGTAACCGAAACCGGCGAAGACCGGGTCGTCGAATACGACGCCGACACGGGGGAAGTCGTGCTGGAGTACGGACCATTGGAAGGACCAATCGCGACCGCGCTCTATTTCGATAGGACCGATTAACGCCGTAACCAAAACGATGGGGTATCCGACTATGGCACGCTCTTATACTACCGCCGCGCTCACAGTAACGATTGCGTTTCTAATCGGATGTACAAGCGACTGGGTACGGACCGACAACCCGCCGATGCCGGATGAGAACCTGCTGTGGGTTCTCGACCAGTATAACCGGCGGGTCGTCGTCTTCGACGACGCCGGGAACAAAGTGTTCGAGCAAAGCGGTTTACCCAAGCCGATGTCCGTAGACGTATACGCCGCCGACGGAAGCGCCTGGATATGCGATTACTACGGCAACTTCGTCCGCAAATACAACTACGGCGGCGGTCTGCTGTTCCAATCGGACGTCGAGGGTTACGATTCTTTCCTGAAGCAGCCGACGGGCCTGGACGTGGACCAGAACGACGGTTCGTGCTGGGTCGCCGACCGTAATCATAACCGGGTGGTCAAGTTCGATGACGACGGCGAAACAGAAGCCGTCGTTTCCGGTTTCAACTTCCCCTGGTCCGTTTCGGTCGACCCCGTCAGCGGCGACTGCTGGGTGGCCGACGAGCAGAACGGAGCCGTAGTCCGCCTGCCGGCCGACGTTTCCGGCGAAGTAAATACGACCGCCGTCGAAACCCTGCGGGTTACCGGTTTCGAAAATCCGCGGGCCGTCGCCGGCGACGCATCGGGCGGTTGTTGGGTAGGCGACGTCGGCGCGGGTACCGTAACCGCCGTCCGAAATAACGGCGGCGTTGCGGCTACGCTGACCGGTTTCGACGACCCCCGCTCGGTATTCATAGACCCCGGCACCGGTGACATATACGCGGCCGATACTGCCCTGGGCGTCGTCGCCCGTTTCTCGTCGGCGACGACCGGCGACCATAACTACGGCGAAGTCGCAAACCTGATAATAGAAGACGCCACCGGGCCGTCGTCGGTATGTGTGGAGCCAAGCACGGGCGTTATCTACGTCGGCGACCAGACGGGCGATAAGATACTCATCTATGACAACGCCGGCGGTCTATTACGCGAAATCACGGACATCGACGACCCCGTCGGACTGGCATATTGGGTTAATATCTATTAACCCGAAAACGTAACGGCGGCGGTACTTCGCCGCCTTAAAGCGGAACATAATACGGCGGGCGCGAAGGGATTCGCGCCCCTCCGTTAAAAACGTAACGGTACAGGTAATGACCCTGAATATCGACAAAAAACGGCTCCGCGACACTTTCCTCGACCTGGTCCGCATATGCAGCCCCAGCAGGAAAGAACGTTCAGTCGCCGATTATATAATCGAGCGCGTCGGCGGAAGATACGAGCTAATCGAAGACGTCGCCGCCGAGAAGGTGGACGGAGATACCGGTAATATCCTGGTCCGGGTACCGGGGGACGGCGCGCCGGTACTCTTCGCCGCCCACATGGACACGGTAGTCCCTTGCGACGGTGTGGAACCGAAGATCAGAAGCGGCTATGTGGTAAGCGCCGGCGACACTATCCTGGGCGCCGACAATAAATGCGCCGTAGCGGCGTTTCTCGAGTTTCTGGAGGTCGCCGATTCGCTTGACAACCGGCGTCCGGTTGAGGCTCTTTTTACGGTCTGCGAAGAAGTGGGTCTACTCGGCGCGAAGTACCTGGACTACTCGGTGCTCGAATCGAAGACCGGTTACGTCTTCGACACGAGCGAACCGCCGGGGTAAGCGGTTGAAATTCAGCGTCCAGCGCCTGTGCGAGTTTT
>CBDUXC010000295.1:0-3381 GCA_965371065.1 uncultured bacterium | reverse complement strand
GAGTTCGAATTGGCGGACATGGATACGTTGTTGGCGGAATCGGACTACGTCTCGCTTCATATGCCGTTGACCGACGAAACCAAAGGTATGGTCAACAAAGACTTTATCGCGAAGATGAAAGACGGCGCCCGAATCGTCAACTCCGGCCGCGGCAAATGCGTGGTCCAGGAGGACGTAGTAGAAGCCCTCAAGAGCGGGAAGTTGGCCGGGTTCGCGACGGACGTATGGTACAGCGACCCGCCGGAGACCAATCCATTTATTGGAGTCGATAACGTTGTGATGCTGCCACACCTGGGCGCGAGCACCAAAGAGAATATGGACCGAATCGGCGATATTATCGTCGAGCTGTTGGAGGAGTATTACCCCGATAAGAAATAAGTAACCGGCCCCGCCGGGCCGCGAAAGAGAGGTAAGAAAGATGGTTCACCGGATACACAACTTCAACCCCGGGCCCTGCGCACTACCGCTGCCCGTCCTCGAGAAGGCGGCGGCCGAGATGTTCGACTATAAAGGCACCGGGATGAGCGTGATGGAGGTCAGCCACCGCTCGGCCGAGTTCGACGAGATAATAAACAACGCCGGCGTGCTGATGACTGACCTCCTGGACGTACCAAAGAGTTACCACGTCCTGTTTCTCGGCGGCGGCGCCAGCACCCAGTTCTACTTCATACCGATAAACTTCCTCGGCGGCGGGACCGCCGACTACGTCAACACCGGTTCCTGGTCGAAGAAAGCTATCAAGGAGGCCAAACTCTTCGGGAACGTCAACATAGCGGGCACCAGCGAGGAGACCAACTTCAACTTCATACCGAAGCAGGAAGAGCTGAAGCTGTCGCCCGACGCGAAGTACGTCCACTATACGTCGAACAACACAATATTCGGAACCGAGTTTCACTACGTACCCGAAACGGGCGCCGTTCCCCTAATCTGCGACATGTCGTCGGACATAATGAGCAAGCCTGTCGACGTCTCGAAGTTCGGGTTGATATACGCCGGCGCGCAGAAGAACCTCGGCCCGTCGGGTATAACGGCGGTTATCATCAGCGACGAACTTATCGAAGCCGGCGCGGAAGGCATCCCTACGATGACCCAATATAGAACTCACGCGGAGAAGAACAGCCTGTTCAATACGCCGCCGTGCTGGAACATATATATCCTCAAGCTCTTCCTGGAGTGGGTAAAAGAACAGGGCGGCCTGGCCGAGATGAACTCCCGTGCTCAGATGAAGGCTGATTTAATCTACGGCGCGATCGACGAGATGAACGACTTTTACCGCGGCCACGCCAAGGAAGGAAGCCGATCCCGTATGAACGCGACGTTCAACTTACCGACCGAGGAGCTTGAGAAAGAGTTCGTCGCCGAAGCGGCGAAGGAGGACATGGGCGGCGTCAAAGGTCACCGGTCCGTCGGCGGTATCCGAGTCAGTATGTACAACGCGACGGCCGTCGAATCGGTTCAGGCGGTCGTAGATTTAATGAAGGATTTTTACGGGAAGAATAAATAGCCGGAGGTTTAAGTGACCGAGGAACCTATGGGAGACATCTGCCCGCCGTCGGCGGTGCGGTGGTTAAACACCCGGCTCCGCAAGCTAGTCCAAAACCCTGCGACGATTATGGGCGATTACGTGAACCTCGGCGACACCGTGGTCGACCTGGGCTGCGGCGGCGGGTACTTCGCCGTCGCCCTGGCGGAAATGGTCGGCGAAAACGGGCGGGTAATCGCGGTGGACGTCCAAACCGAGATGCTGAATATAACGCGAGGTTACGCGGCGAAAAAAGGAGTTACCTACAGGATAACACTCCACAAGTGCGAACCCGACGATATCGGTTTACCCGGCGAGAAAGTGGACTTCGCCCTCGCGTTTTACGCAGTCCACGAAGTACCCGACCGTAAAGCGTTCTTCGACCAGGTCGCGGCACTCCTCAAACCGGAAGCCCGGTTTTTGGTAATCGAACCGACGTTCCGCGTTTCAAGTTCGCAATTCGAACAAATCCTGGACGAAGCGGGTTCGGCGGGGTTGAAAAGCGTAAAACCCGTGAAAGCGTTACTTAGCAGAGGTATGTTATTAACGCGTTAAAGAAACAAACGAAGCCGGCCTTCCGGGACCGGCTTTCCTTTTTAATCCCGGGTACCGGCGGTTTTCAACCGCCGTTCGGCGAACAGGAGGGTCGATGACCCCCTGTGGGGGTTCGCCGCTGCCCGATCGTTACGTCGGCGATAAACTCCGCCGCTTCTATACAAGTAAAGGTGAGGAGCCAATTTCCCCTTGATACCGAAGCGTCTCGCACCTATAATCCGGGAGTAGCGAAACCGCATAAAATACACATATTTGTACGTTTAACTGTTAAGCCAAGGCGTGTTAAAAACGCCGAACCTAGAAACTTAAG
Source organism: uncultured bacterium (assembly GCA_965371065.1). Classification (GTDB taxonomy): domain Bacteria; phylum RBG-13-66-14; class B26-G2; order WVWN01. The sequence continues at coordinate 994 of CBDUXC010000295.1, read as the reverse complement.
GAGCGTACAGGATGAGAAACCTGATAACCTTCGCCGCCATATTCGCCCTGGCGGCGGCGTTTATAGGCTGCGGCGGCGGCGAGGAAGTCGAAGAGGAGACCTTGCCGGAAGAAGTTATCCCACCGAAGCCGCCGGAAGACCTGAAAGACGCGGAAGCGGCTTACACCTATTTTATCACTAACTGGGCCGACGGCGACTTCGAGAACGTCTACCTGGTGTGCGACGCCGGGACGAAGGAAACCCTGGACCTAGCGTGGGTCGAATACAAGAGCGTTCGCGATATGATATACGAAAATATGGAAGCGGAAGCGCGTGAAAGTTATCTTGACGAGCGCGACTTCGGACCGTTCGTCCGCGCCGGCGGCGTCCAGGAGTTCTTCGCGGAGTTATGTAAAGAAAGCGATTACGCCGTAACCGTGGACGAAGAGCTCAAAGCGGCCGGTTTCGAGATAACGACGACCGAGGAGGTCGACGAGAACACGAAGGCGTTCGAGAACAACTGGATCAACGTCAAGATAACGATGGCCAAGGAAGGCGACTACTGGCTCACCGACTACTTCCGTCCCCTTGCCGACGACGCCCTGAGCCGCGCCAAGCTCGATTGGAATGTAATAAACGAGGAGATGGGCTTTCTCTAACAAGTATTTTTAAACGTAAACGACCCTCCCGAAACGGGGAGGTCGCGATATCACAATAGAAATTCGGGCCGACCTTCAAGTCGGCCCTTATTTTTCGTATAAGTAGCGAGTTTCTTTAATAATCCCGGTACCGCAGCCGACCGTAATCGTAAAACCAACGGGGTAATTTTCGTCGTAATAAGCAACCCGCCAGGTATCCTGGGCGAGCACCAACGACGCGACCGGTTCGTCGCCGAAATACTCGGCCGGGTAACCGTCGGCTACGGGCGGTAATCCAAGGACGGCCTCGGCCAAATCACTCCTGAAAATTTCGTCCGAGTCGATGAAAGATAACGACGCACGGCCGCCGGCGTCGA
>CBDUXC010000294.1:0-3381 GCA_965371065.1 uncultured bacterium | reverse complement strand
GCTCCGAATAATCCAGCAGAACCTTTTCTGGGCCTTTTTCTACAACACGGCCGCGATACCCCTCGCGGCGGCGGGGCTCCTCAACCCGATGATCGGCGCCGCGGCGATGGCCTTCTCGTCGGTGTCGGTGGTTATCAACGCGCTGAGGTTGAGAAGGTTTGAATAAACCCCGCCTGAAGGCGCGGTTATAGGCTTATACCTTAAAACGACTCCGCCGTAAAAGGCGGAGTCTTCGATTATATCCGGCGTAGCGGCGGCCGTTAAAAACCACCGCTACCAGCCGGGGTTTATATCTCTCGATACGCTTCGAGCGACCGTCGGGCCGGTCGTTTTCGTTTACCCAAAAAGGCGATGACCAGGGCCAGCGGCACGCCCAAAAACGAGATAAACCCGAGTACCATAAAAGCGTAACCAAGACTTACGTAGTCGGCCAAAAAACCCGCCAGCCCGGTCCCGAAGGAACCGACGCCGAAGTTGACGGTGAAGGAAATGCCGAACGCAAGGCCTTTCCGGCCGCCGGGCGCAAGACGCGAGATGAGCGAATTGGTCAGCGGTTGCGTCGTGAAGTGAAACAGCCCGAAGAAGAGCGCCGCCGGAACCAACCACAGCCCCGTCGTTCCGCCGAGGCCGATGAGCGTTAACCCGGTCAAAGCCATCGCCGCGCTCAAGAGAATTTCCTTTCGGAGCTTTACCGCGAGGAACCCGCCGGCGTACTGGCCGATAATCCCAACCAGCAAAACCACCGTCGTAATCAGGTTGGCCGTGAAAAGACCGCCTATAACGCTTAAGCGCGTAGGGAGGAAGCTTGTCGCGCCATTGAACGCCAGGCCGATAATCCCGACCACGACAAATATGACGATTAGACCGGCGACGCGGGAACGCCCGTCCGGTTCGACGTCCGGTACGTCCCTTTCTATTTCCTTATCCTGGGACGGCTTCAGCAGTAATAAAGGTATCGGCGCGAGGCAAACAGCGAGTAGCGCGATCGCCGCGTACGCCAGGTGATACGAACCGAACCTTGTTATCGTCCCGGCGAGGAGCGGCCCGCCGGCGAGCCCGAACATACCCCAGATACCGTGGTAGGCCATCCCCTTTTCGACGGTACCGAACCGCTTGCCGACGAGGCTTAAACCCGCCGGGTGATAGAGCGCGGCGGCGAGACCAAGCAATCCCATAAACGCGCCGACCGCGTATATGTTGTGGGTTAGATACGCGGCCGCGGAAGTACCGGCGGCGCCCAGGGCGATACCGCCCAACGAAACCGCCATCACCTTCCGTGAACCGATTCGGTCGGCCAGCAATCCCGACGGGAACGCCAGCAGCCCGAAGCTCAGGTACGAGATACTACCGATTATCGAGATAGCGAAAAGGCTCACGCCGAGGTCGGCCCGCATCGGCTGGAGTACCGCCGGAAAGGTGAGCATAGCGGCGTGAACCAGGGCGTGAGCGAGCCCGGTTATCGCGCTGACCTTGAACTCTTCACGGGTAAGGCGCATCTTCAGGTAGGCGGACTCCGGTAAAATATAACCCCGGCCGGCGGTTAATCAAATCCTAGTCGCCGTTAACCTGCTTCTTTAACTGATCGAAGGCGTACTCCCACGACGTGACGAACCATTCGCGCGCTTCCTCCCACTCGGGTGTGCCCCGCCAACCCGAGTGAACGAGGTGGACTTCGGTCTTATCGCCGTCGGGAATGAAGAAAGCTACGACGTGGGTCAGCGGGTCCGCCGCGTTCATAAAATCGCGGTACTGAGCCGGCCCCTTCCACTCGAAGGCGATAAACTTACCCGGTTCGACGGCGGTAACCTTGCAGCCGATAGTGCTGTCGATCTCCCGATTCTCCGGGTTCCAGAAAAGCTCGTACTTCCCGCCGCCGACCGGTTCCACGTCGGCCTTCGCAGTTAGCCACGACTCGAGAAGTTCATTTACGGTAAACATCTCGAAGGCGCGGTCGGGGTTACAGTCGAGTACGGTTTTGAGGTAGATTATCTTGTCCATCGTTTACGCTCCCAACGGAAATCGGCGTGATGTACGGGCGTATATTTACTCTTTCCCCAACGCTTTCGTAATCGCGTCCCGTATCCCTTCCTTCGGCGCTTCGTAACCCCAGAATATCCATTTGCCGTTGATGTATATGCCGCGAGGTTTCTGGTATTTCAGCAAGGTTTCCCGGTCGTCGGCCGGGTACTCGTTTAACACCACCGTATCGCCGAACTCGGCGGTTAGTTCCCGGACACGTTCGGCTTCCGTGTTACTCGTCAAGCAGAAAGTGTTATAGAACAGGTCCACGACGACCTTGCCCGGCGACGGTTCGAATTTATAATTCGGTTTTAACTGACGCGGCGGTTCAGCCGCTTCGTCGAAAGGCTTCCAGAGCAGGGCATAATCGCCGGCTCGCTCGACTTCGACGAACCCCCGTTTGACGAAGTACGCCGCCGGCATAAACCAGAAGTCGTCGTCGTAGGCTTGAATTACGAGCCCCTTTTTGCCCTGGCGCCGGGCTTCCTCCTCGGCGGCGGCGAGCAGCGCCTTACCCACCCCGCGGCCCTTCGCCTTCTCTTGCGCCACCAGACACGGTACTACCATAAGGTCCCGACCTATGGGACCCCACGGGCATATCTCGACCGGCACGACGTAGATAAATCCGACGTGCGCGCCGTCGAGCAGGGCCGTTTTCGCCCGTACGCCGTTCTCGTGGTTGCCTTTCAGCCACGCGAGGCGCCGCTCGCAGCTTGCGTCCGTCTCCGCCGACTCGTTCTCGTGGGTGCAGCTCCCGACGTAGTACTCATCGTCGGGCGAAATGTCGCGGATTTCGATTGGCGGCATAATCAACGTCTCCCTACGACATTACAGGTTTAACACAAGGACCGGGTACGCCGGGTCGTCCTTGACGACCTCGAACCCGGCGGCCGTAAACAACGCTTCCGGCCCGGTCCATAGCTCCCCGGCGTCGAGGCCCTCGCCGCGCTTCGGGTAGGCCTCGACCCGCTTGACGCCCCGGGCTCCGATGTCCCTGATGACTTCGGCCAGCAGAAAACGCGCCAACCCGCGGCACCGACGGCCAGGCGCGATAAAGAAACAGGTTACAGCATAGACGTCCGGGTCCGGCGGACGCTCGAACTGCCGGACGAGCTTCTCCAACCGGTCCCGACGGCCGACCTGGTACCAACCTACCGGCTCGCCTTCGACGTACAGGAGATAACCGTCGTACTCGCGCCGGGCGAACAGCTCGTCCCGGAGCCGACGGTTCTCCTCGGCGGTCCTGTCCCCCCAGCCGTCCCAGGTCGGCACCCACCACGCGGCGCAACAGCACCAGCCGTGGCCGTTTTCGTCCGAGTGGAGCCGGTAAAAGTCGGCCTGGCGCGTACTGTCTAACCGATG
>CBDUXC010000293.1:0-3395 GCA_965371065.1 uncultured bacterium | reverse complement strand
GACGACCAAGGACCCGTGGATGCTCTCGGAGCTGGCCAACGCGGCCGTCGCCTTCGCCGAGATACAGCCCCACAGCTTCCACATCTCGCTTCAAATAATGGGGCCGCGGCCGTTCGAACCGTTGGAAGGAATCGAACCGCTCATTTGTATACTACTGCTCGGCGGCGACATACACCCCTACGACGGCGGCGTCTGGCGCTAAAAACGACTCTTCCAACGGGAAATCTACAGCCAGTACGAAGGGTTCTCGTTCTCGCGCTTCAACGAACACAAAAACCGGCCCGACGACCCCAGCCCTACGAAGGTGGTCGAGTTCACTTTCCCGCGGCTTTTTCACGAACACTCGTATGTTGACCTGATAATGGCGTTAAAGGGTTATCAGCTATCGTATAATCCCGCGCCTCTGGTTCCGTACGAAGGATGCGAGTACGCCGAACACAACAGGGAGTTGGAGGAAGCCCTTTTCGACTGGGCGGCCGAACCGACGGCTTTGTCGGACTCGGCGGTAAGTGGTTTCGTCGAAAAAGTCGAACAGGGATTGGACTACGAAACCAGGGTCTTCGCCGGCCACGATCCGAAGTTTACGGCTTACTGGGTCGGCGAGATCGAGAAGAAACTTCGGAACTATAGCGAGTTTATACGCACGGGCGGCAAGGAATGGCTTCGAAAAATGTAGATACGGACGAACTGTTAAGTTCGTTTCTCGGCGGAAACGAAGAGCATATAGTAAACGAGACGACCCGATGCTTGCGCGAGTCCGACAGCGAGCATTACCGCGGTATGGAGACGATCGACCTCCGACCGCGGATGGCGGCTCTCTTCGAAACTTTTAAGGGTTCGGTGCTCGCGAGCGACCCGACGGCCGTTCAGGAATTCGTCGCCGAGGTGGGGCGTAAAAGGCTGCGCCAGGGATATGACCTTGGCGAACTTCAGTTCGCCGTCAACACGATGGACGCGGTTGTGTGGAAAACGGCGCGAGAAGAGTTCGCCGAACTTGGGGCCTGCGCGTTTGACGTGTTAAACCGCTTGAGCGACGCGGTAGGTTGGGCGAAGGACCGTCTCGCGGTGGTATGCCTGGACGAAGCGCTGGCCACCGAAGCGAGACTGCGGCGCCTGGACGATATATTCAACGAGTATTTGGAAAAACGTAAAGAAGCCTGAATACTAATCATATACGGGAGACCGGCCTATGAAGTGTATAGAATGTAAGGCCGAGATAGAAAAGGATTTCAACTACTGCCCGTACTGTGGCGTACCCCGCGAGTACTACGACTGGCGGAATCTGATGCGGGTCGCGTACGAACTGGAGCGGTCCGGCGATTTCGACGGCGCCGTCGAACACTACTGGCGCGCCGCGGAGGACAAACCCGACGAAATTGAAGTCCATATGCGGCTCGGCGAGCTTTACTTCCGCAGGGGCGAACTACCCGAAGCCATAAAATCTTTCGAGCTAGCGTTGAAGGCTTCCGAGGAGTGCCCAACGTGCCATTACTTCATCGGTCTGTGTTACTACCGCCTGGTACGCATCGACGACGCGATCGCGTCGTTCAAGAAGGCGCTCGCGATGGAACCGGAACTGGACCTTGCCTACTACCGGCTGGGAATCGCGTACTATCATAAAGGGAAGCTGGTCGAGGCAATCGAAATGTACGAGAAACTGCTGGAGAAAGAACCCGACTATTACATCGCGTATTATCATATGGGCGTGGCCGCGTCGCGGCTCGGGCTGCACGAGAAGACGATAAACTGTTTCGAAAAGGTACTCGAGCAAAACCCGACCAGCCAGACGGCGCTGTCGCTCCTGGGCGAAGCGTACGTCCGTATCGGCGAAACGACGAAAGGCACCGGATACCTGCGTCGGGCCGTCGAGCTGGACCCGGACGACGATAAATCGAAATCGCTGTTGGCGTTGATTTACGAAGAATAGACGGAGGACGCCGTGCCGGCTACGCTGGTAGATAAGATATTGAAGGCCCATATGGTAGAGGGCGACCCGAAGCCCGGCGAACGGGCCGCGATAAAGATAGACCAGACGCTGACGCAGGACGCCACCGGGACGATGGCGTACCTGCAACTCGAGGCTATGGGCGCGGCCGAAGTGAAGACGGAGCTTTCGGTAAGCTACGTGGACCATAACACGCTCCAGAACGGTTTCGAGAACGCCGACGACCATATATACCTGAAGGACATAGCCGAGAAGCTGGGCATCTACTACTCCCGCGCCGGTAACGGGATTTGCCACCAGGTCCACCTGGAGCGCTTCGGCGCCCCCGGAAAGACGCTTCTCGGGTCCGACAGCCATACGCCCACGGGAGGCGGGATCGGGATGTTCGCCGTGGGTGCCGGCGGCCTGGACGTGGCCGTCGCGATGGCCGGCGGGCCGTTCTGGCTTACGTACCCGCGGGTCGTAGGGGTCCGTCTAACCGGCGAACTCCAACCCTGGGTTTCGGCGAAAGACGTGATATTGACGCTGCTCGCCGATTTGACGACCAGGGGAAACGTAGGAACCGTTCTCGAGTACTTCGGCCCCGGCGTCGAAACCCTATCGGTCCCCGAGCGCGCGAATATTACGAATATGGGGGCCGAGCTGGGCGTAACCACGTCGGTTTTTCCGTCCGACGAAGTTACTCGCGATTTCCTGAAAGCGCAGGAACGGGAAGAAGCCTGGGTTCACCTTACGGCCGACGACGACGCCGAATACGACAGGGTAATCGAACTCGAGCTGAGCAAAGTCGTACCGATGGCCGCGGCGCCCCACAGCCCGGACAACGTCTCGCCCGTGGCCGAGCTGGCGGGGTTGGAAGTGGACCAGGTCTGCATAGGCTCCTGTACGAACTCGTCGTATAAGGACCTGGCGACGGTCGCCGAGATAATGAAGGGCGAAACGGTCCACCCGAACGTGAGCCTGGTGGTCGCGCCCGGTTCCCGGCAAGTGCTTCAGATGATTTCCGCCGACGGGCACGTGGCGGATTTCATAGCCGCGGGCGCGCGCCTGGTGGAATCGGCTTGCGGGTTCTGTATAGGCGCGGGGCAGGCGCCGAGGACCGACGCCGTGTCCCTTCGGACCAACAACCGTAACTTCTACGGCCGGTCCGGGACGCCGTCGGCGGGGATTTACCTGGTAAGTCCGGAGACCGCCGCCGCGGCGGCCATCAACGGCAAAATAACGGACCCGCGGGAATTGGGTAAGGACTACCCGGTTATAGAGCGGCCCGAGCGCTTTATAGTAGACGACAGTATGATTATTCACGTTTACAACCCGGGCGTGGAGATACGCCGCGGGCCGAACATCGGACCGCCGCCGGAGAACGTCCCGCTACCGGAGGCGTTGGTCGGCGAAGTAATGCTCAAAGTCGGCGACAAGCAGCGCGCGGGCAACAATCGAATCCAGGTGC
>CBDUXC010000292.1:0-3408 GCA_965371065.1 uncultured bacterium | reverse complement strand
TAACGAAAAACGAAAAAATATCAGCATTCGCCTGGTACAGGATCGGTAGATGTTATGAGGAAAACGGCGAATATAGCAAAGCTTGCGCCGCTTATGAAAACGCCGTTGAAGTAACGAGCAATGATGAACAATATACCCAGTATATTATACGATTGGCCAATTGCCTATACTTAAACGGTAACAAATTAGAAGCCTTTAATATACTATCCGATAACACTCTATTGACTTCCGATTCGGATTCCGTTTATAAAGTATTCGAAGCATTAGGCGACCTTTACGACGAAGAAAACGACCCGCTCTCACGCGCTCTCGCTCTCGAATTAGCGCTAGAGAGTAATCCTTCTAATACGAGTATAAAATTTGATGCCGCATATTCATATAGCGATACGGATTTACCATTACTATCTATGTTACATTATAAGAATCTTACAAATATTTCAGCAGATAATTATACTGCTATTAATAATCTTGGCGTAATCTACGAAGAGCTCGAATTGAACCTAAAATCTGTCGATTGTTATAAAAAAGCCGCGGATAATAAGCTAACTATAGCTGCCGCTAACCTTTCGAAAACGTACTCTCGTTCGGGCTTTAAAAGAGAAGCCATGAAGTTGACTAAAAACGTAAAAAAACTAGGCAATATCACCGGTCCAATAGCCGAAGCGATTACGGCTTTATTAAATAAGGAAGAAAAAGAGGAAAAAGAGGAAACTGAATTATTATCGAAAGCGTTGGAAGAACAACGCTTCTTACGGCGATTCGGTAGAGCATATATACATAGAACCGACGCTCCCCCCTCAATAGAAGGTACCTGGCAAATACCAAGAAAGGGTGAATTGATAATAGAACAAGACCGTAGTTCTATACAAGGCTCGTCCGAATGGGATCATGAATTATTAAAGATCGAAGGTAGAATTAAAAACCGCGGCGTATTGTTAAAAACAACCAAAGGTAAATACTATCCGAAACACGGTAAAGGGTACGGTATTATTATTAACGGCAATCGGGAGATTGACGTTATGTACGTTTACGACAACGATGCGGAATTCGAGAAGCTAACAAAATTAGATTAGCAATCGTACGATATACGAACGTCCCCTTGCCCCACCCTCTCCCATATCCTATAATACCCCACAAACCGTTTTGCGCACACTCGCGATCTACATCGTCAGCACGTTGATGTTATATACGTTGAAGTGAAGATTAAAATTTAACCGTAGGTATCTTTAGTATTCCCAGTTTGACAATTCTAATCGGTATTGTTATAATAGAATCTACGACGTTAATTAACACGAAAGGCCGTAAGTTATGCTACTGTTATTGTCACTGGCCGATAGGTATATAGAACTTACTTTAAAATATACCGGCGATAAAACTAACTACCTATTAGATACCACGTCACTTCTATATGATTTAGAATTATTATACGACTTATCAGTTATCATAACCGAACCCATCTACTCCGACTATAGGTTCTCGCGCTTTTTCTGGTACAGGAACGCCCGACGAATAAAACCACCTCACAGGCTAAGAACGTTAAGGATTATTAAGGATTCACCTTTAGAACTAACATGTATTATACCACTAGGTACGTTTTTACTAACTTTCTTAACCCTCTGCCTTATTTACGTAGACGGGAACGAAAGGCTTACCCGTGAAGCGAATAAACGCCTTTCGGAAATAAGTAAAGAGAAAATAGATATCAATGCGCGGATAGCTGAAATAGACCGCGAAATCCAAGCAAGGGGTGCCGACGACATTTTAGAAAGGATAGGGAAAAACCTGAAAGGTAATCCCAATAAATTGTTAGAGGTATTAATAGAATCTTACGTAGTAAAAAACGATAATGATGAGGTTGATAATGGACGGTAATCTAATGGAGCCTAAAGAAACCGATAATATCGACTGCCATCTCCAAACTATCGGAATGGGAGGGTTAATCTGTAGGGCTGTTCGGCAAACCGGCGAAAAAACGACTAATGAAGTAACTCCCTCGATTTGTTTTAATTGTGAAGCCGGTCAAATTTATAGGGAAGTAGGTTGCGACGCGGCTACACCTAAACTGCACGTCTATGCTCTCCAAGGTAAGCCTTACGGACTCAGGATAGATAACCTTTTTTGTAATAAAAGAAAGCGGAATACCTCGTTAAACTTTTGCAAATCTTGCGGCCTTGCTATAGCCGAAACTACCCGTAGTATCATAACTACGGCGCGAGGCTTATTCGAAGCCCAAGGTTTTTACGCGGCATATAAAGACATCGAGAAAGCTCGGGAATCGATTAGAGATGGTAATTTCGACACTGCTATAACGAGGAGTATTTCGTGCTTAGAAAGTACTATGAGGATATCCCACGATAAACTAGGGGAACCATTACCGCAAAGGAAGCAAGTAACCGACCTTTGGAAATCTACTAGGAGAATGCTTTTCGACAATATACTACCAGAATCGGACGTGGTTTTAAGGTTGTTAAACGCTCTTTCAGGCGTAGTATCTAACTTGGGAGCGATGGGTAACATATTAGGAGATAGACATGGAAAGGGTGATATAACTCCGTCGACGTCGGAATGTATCGCCGAGGTATCTTTAAATACGGCTGCTACGATTTCCACTATGATAATAAGGAAATATATCGAAAAAACGAACGCGAATAGCGATGGATAGCATAAGCTTCAAAGTTGCTCTACCTTTAGATGATAGCGGATATTTCCGTAGGGAATGCCCTTTATGCGCTCGGGAATTTAAAATACTGATAGAAGAAGAAGACCTGTTCGAATTAACCAAACGCCGAATGGATTCTTACTTACTCGAAACTAAAGATGCCGACGGAGAATCGGGAACCGAAGAAGAAGCTATTTCGAACTATTGTCCTTATTGTGGTCAATCTAGTACACGCGATAGTTGGTGGACGAAAGAACAGTTAGCGTATTTTCGGGTTTTCGCAGAGAATATAATAGCGGACATTTTAAACGAAAACTTAATAAAGCCGCTAAAGAAATCGACAAGGCGAAGTAACCGAGGCTGTGTTTCCGTTTCGTTTAAGGGCGAAGAAAGGAAAAAGGGAAAACCTTGGATATCTCCCGAAGTCAATGACATGGAAGTATTAGACCTGCCGTGTTGCTCAAGTAGTATAAAAATCCTAGACGATTGGGGTAAAACGACTCATTGCTTTTTCTGCGGCTTTCCCCACGAAAGGTAATTCCTTCCGCGGTTAAGTTTATCAACACTCTCTAGCTTTTTGGGTATATTTAATCTATCTATATCCGTTCCCCTTGCCCCACCCTCTCCCATATCCTATAATACCCGACAAACCACTTTGCGCACTCTCGCGATAGATTGGGGCGAAGCCCGCGTGGGCCTCGCGATGACAGACGAGCTGGGTATTATCGCGTCGCCGTACGACGTGCTCC
>CBDUXC010000291.1:0-3441 GCA_965371065.1 uncultured bacterium | reverse complement strand
CCGTCCTACCCGACTAATCCAAACAGTCCAACAAGGCTATCGAGAGCTTAAACCCGCCGGCGCTGCGGCCGTCTAAACGCAAAACCGGCCGTTATCTGGGAAAATTCTTATAGAGGAGGAACGCCCCTGTGGCGACCGTCTTTCCCCCTATCAATATAAGCGATAAGACAGAAAGGAGCAGGGTATGAACAACTTCCTGCGATTGGTCGCCGTCATCTTCATATTCGTATGTACGGCGGTAGCATGGTTCATATTAGCGGGCTCGGTCCACATCCGCACGAATACGATGGACCGGGTCGGGAAAGGGTTGGTCTCGGAGCTTTGGGGCGAGCACCAGGTCCAGGATACGCCGTCGGCTCACTACGTCGAGCGGACCGAGGGGCCGATCTACGACACCGAGAAGGTTATCGGCTACGACGAGTACGGCGAGGCCATCTACGCGAAGAAGGTAAACGAGAGGACCGGCGAACCCGAGGTCGAGGTGATGGAGAAAACCAAATACTTCGACATATCGGGATCCGACGTTCAGGTAAGCCTGGACCTGGAGCACAGGAAAAAGGGCTTGCTCTGGTACAGCACTTACACCGTAGACTTCGAGGGTACGTACGCGGTCGAGAACCCGACCGACGAGGAGACCGAGGTATTCGTCCACTTCGACTTCCCGGCCGAGAACACCATCTTCGACAACTTCAAGTTCGAACTGGCCGGCGAGGAGGAGACGGTTCCCGGCGACCTTTCGGCCGGCATAACGGCCGGCGCGACGTTGGCGCCCGGCGAGTCGACCGAGGCCGTCATCACGTACCGGTCCCAGGGGCTGGAGGACTGGAAGTACCTCTTCGGCCACGGCGTAACCAACGTGAAAGACTTCAAACTGGTGGCCTTCACCGATTTCGAGTACATAGACTTTCCGGAAGGCACCATATCGCCGACGTTAAAGGAAGAAACCGACGACGGTTGGAAGCTGACCTGGGAGTACAAGCACTTAATCTCGGGTAATGACATAGGCGTGGAGATGCCCACGCTTATGAACCCGGGGCCGATGACTTACAAGATAACGTACTTCGCGCCGATAACGCTTCTGTTCTTCTTCGCCATCCTGTTCATCGCCGCGACGGTGAAGACCGACGTGAAGATCCACCCGATGCACTTCTTTTTCCTGGCGTGCGCGTTCTTCGTGTTCCACCTGCTGATGGCTTATACGGTGGACCACGTGAACATACACGTGGCGTTCTGGATATCGGCGCTGGTCTCGTGTTTACTCGTATTCATATATCTAATGCTGGTGGTCAGGCCGCGTTTCGCCCTGGCCTACGGGACGGCGCCCCAGTTGATGTTCCTGGTACTCTTCTCGTACGCGTGGTTCGTCCCCGGATACACGGGGCTGATAATCACGGTAGGTTCGATTATTACGCTGGCGGTATTGATGTTCGCGACGGCCCGGGTGGACTGGGCGTCTCGCTTCGCCGGAAAAGGCAACGAGGAAGCGGAAGCCGGATAACGGTGAAATAACGAGACGATAAAATAAAACGCCGGCCGAGTGGCCGGCGTTTTCGTACGCAAACGTTTCCGCATACGTGAAAATTATAACGAAATAACTTTATTAAACGGCTGGTTTGTGGCACACTGGTTCGTAATTACCTGTTTACTATATATACTGGAGATGGAAGGAGGTAATCTGTGACGGGTAGATTTCTAGTTATTATCGCCGCCTTGCCGTTCATCACCCTAAGCGCGTGGGCCGCGAACTGCGTGGATTGCCACGAGAACGTCACGCCCGGCATCGTTACCGATTGGGAGCTGAGCCGCCACGGGCAACTGGGCCTCGATTGTTCCGTCTGCCACGGCGACGGCCATACTTCGGCGACCGACGTGGCGAACGCCGGGATCCCGACGCCGGACACCTGCGCCAACTGCCACAGCGCCCGGGTCGAACAGTTCAAGAGCGGGAAACACGCCTTCGCCTGGGCCGCTATGCACGCGATGTCGTCGATACACTTGCAGCCGATGGCCGTCACCGAAGATATGAAAGGCTGCGGCGGCTGCCACAAGATCGGGCTTAAAACCGAAGACGAAATAAAGACGCTCAAAGCCGAGGGCGGCGGTTTCGGCGTCGCCTCGTGCGACGCGTGCCATACGCGGCATTTATTCTCGGCGGCCGAAGCTCGCGAACCACAGGCCTGCCAGACCTGCCATACAGGGTCGGGCTATCCCCAGTGGGAGATGTACTCGTCGTCCAAACACGGCGTACGTTACCTCTTGAAGCAGATCGGCGTACTGCCGGAATCGTCGTCGGCGCCTACCTGTCAGACCTGCCATATGGTCGGCGGCGACCACGCGGTACGTACCAGCTGGGGCTATCTGGCCATACGTCTGCCCCTGTCTGAAGACGAAGTTTGGGCGCAGGACCAGGTCACCGTACTCCAGGGCCTCGGCATCCTCGACCCGGAAGGAAACCCCACCGGCGTTTTAGACTCGGTGAAAAACGCCGACGTAGCCAGGCTCACAGAAGAGGTCTGGCAGCAAGAACGCGATAAGATGCTCGATACGTGCGGCGACTGCCACTCATCGGATTTCGCGAAAGCCGAACTCGAAAAAGGCGACGATATGATCCGGAAAACCGACCACCTGATGGCCGAAGCGATACACACCGTAGCCGGCCTATACCAGGACGGCATCCTGGAAGTACCCGACACCTACGCGTACGCGTTCCCGGACCTCCTCGCCTACCACGACGCGCCGACTTCTATCGAACGGACGCTGTCCGATATGTACCTCAAGCACCGGATGCGCGCGATCCATGGTACCTTCCATATGAACCCGGACTACGCGCTGTGTCGCGGTTGGAGCGAGATGGGTCAGGACCTGATAGAGATAAACGAGATGGCCGCCGAACTACGCGAAAAGCACTAATAAACGTTAAACGATTTTATCAGTAATTAGGGTTTATTTAACGGGCCGGGCTTTACGCCCGGCCTTTCTTTTTTATGACTGCCGGCGTAGAAAACCGCCGCTCCCGCGGCGGTATCTGCGTTAATCAGCGTAAATATCAGCGTCAATCAGCGTAGTTTCAGCGTTAATCTGCGTCGCTTTACCCGTAAAGCTTGCCGTCCTCGTGCCGTTTCCGGAGCTTCTCGAGCATATCCTGCGTCATCTTATCCAGGTCGTAGCTGGGCGCCCAGCCCCACTCCTCCCGGGCGGCGCTGTCGTCTATCGACTGCGGCCACGAATCGGCGATCTCCTGCCTGAAGTCCGGTTCGTACGTGCACTCGAACTCGGGAACGTATTTCTTTATCGCCGCCGCCAGCTCGCCCGCCGAGAAACTCATCGAGCCGACGTTGAAGTCCGAGTGGTGCTTGAGCTTCGCGACGTCGGCCTCCATCAGGTCCACAGTCGCCTTCAAGCAGTCCGGCATGTACATCATCGGCAGGACCGTGTCCTCCC